>CAKTGD010000006.1 GCA_934561335.1 uncultured Oscillospiraceae bacterium | reverse complement strand
TTCCAGTTCAAACTCGTTGCCGTCCTCATCGGTCAGGGTGATGAAATTCGGGCCGAAATCTTCGCTCATGTCTGCCGCCTCCTTTGGGATTTTATTTGTTTTGTGTGGCATATTGTACCCTATCCTCTGCGAAAATGCAAGTGCCGCCGTGTGAATTTTCAGCTTATATCGGCAGAAAAATCAGCAGAATGAGCAGTTATCGCCGCTAATTCGCCTGTTTTTGGCAGAAATTTGTTGAAAACAGGTGTTTTTAACATTTGACAGATGTGGTACAATATTAAAATACCATGAAAATGGGCTAGTATGTGTACCGCACGGCACAGAATCTTTCTGCCATCCGGTATATCGCAAATAACAAACAGAAAAGGAGGTGCCCTGTTATGAGTGACAATCCGAAGAAACGCCGCAGCCTGTTTGGCCGGCCACAGCAGAGCGCCGGTCAGTCGAAGGCAGACGCAGCGGAGCAAACGGTCAAGCCCCGTAAAAAAGGCCGCGCCGGCCGCACCATCGGCACCATTCTTCTGGTGATGGTTCTGACCATTGCCATCTTCATCGGGATCTTCATGACATGGATCAATACATCTTTAAAGGGACATGTGGAGGTCTACATTGATGAGCTGGAGACCAAGGTCTCCACTGAGCTTTACTATCTGGACGCCAAAACCGATGAGTGGGTCATGTACCAGACCCTGTACAGCGACGGTGAAAACCGCATCTGGAGCAGTCTGGACACGATTCCCAAGTATTTGCAGGATGCCGCCGTGGCGATTGAGGACAGGCGCTTTATGACACATCATGGCGTGGACTTCAGGGGTACGGTGCGCGCCATCCTCAGCACCCTGACAGGCCGAGGCGTACAGGGCGGCTCCACCATCACCCAGCAGTTAATCAAAAACGTGACCGGTGACAACCAGAATACCGTCAAGCGCAAGGTGACGGAAATCTATCGCGCACTGGAGCTGGAAAAGCGGTATGATAAAAACCAGATTCTGGAGGCCTATCTCAACCGTATTTATATGGGACAATCCTGCTACGGTGTCGAGGCTGCCTCCCGCACATATTTTGGCAAAAGCGTCAGCGAGCTGACGCTGGCTCAGTGCGCCAGTCTGATTGCCATCACCAATAACCCCTCCCAATTCGGCCCCTTCGAGGGTGAATGGAGCCGCGAGCAGAACCGCTCGCGTGAACTGTTGGTGCTGGATGCCATGCTGGATCAGGGAAAGATCTCCCAGCAGGAATACGACGCCGCCAAGGCCGAAGAGGTCATCTTCACCAACGGCTACAGCAACACCGGCAATTACTACGGTGATACCGTGGCGACACAGGCTGCACAGGACGAGACAGACGATGAAAAAGCAGTGGAGGCCGTGACCAACTACAGGGCGCGCAACTCCTATTTTACCGATGCTCTGATCGAGGACGTGATCGAAGCGCTGATGGACGAGTACGGTTACGACTACGCCACCGCCCAGAGCGCTCTGTTCAGCAAGGGCTATAAGATCTACACCACGCAGAATTACGAGTATCAGAAGATTGCCGAGAGCGTCTTTGAGGATCTCAGCAACACCCCCTACACCCGCACCAACAGCAAGGGTGAGACCGAGCAGCTGCAAGGCGCCATCACCGTCATGGATCCCTATACCGGCTATGTGGTGGCCATGGTGGGCGGTACCGGTACCAAGACAGCAGACCGGGGCTGGAACTGGGCTACCTCCGTTCGTCCCTGCGGCTCCGCCGCCAAGCCCATCAGCACCTATGCCCCGGCGCTGGATCAGGGTGTCATCACCGGCGCATCCACCATTGACGACTTCCCCGCAATGCTGCTCAACGACACACCTTATCCCAAGAATGACAACGGCCGCTTTATGGGGCTGGCCACTGTGCGCACCGCACTGGTCAAATCCCTGAACACCTGCGCCGTGCGGGTAAATATGATGCTGGGCACATGGAACTCCTATGACTTTATGACCAGCCGTCTCGGCTTTACCACCCTTACGCAGGCCGACAGCGAGCAGGTGGGCGCCATGGCGCTGGGCGGCTATGCCCGCGGCGTCACCACAGAGGAGATGGCTGCCGCCTACGGCGCCTTCGTCAACGAGGGCATCTATACCCGCCCCCGTACCTTCACCCGGGTGGAGGACAGCGAGGGCAATGTGGTTCTGGAAAATGAGATCAAGTCCAATGTTGCCATGAAATCCAGCACCGCCGCACTGATGAACAGCATCCTGCAGGATGTGGTCACTCGGGGCACCGGCAGTGCCGCCGCCTTCAGCGGCATGACGCTGGCCGGCAAAACCGGTACGACCAATGACCTGCGCGACCGCTATTTCGTGGGCTACAGCCCCTACTATGTCGCTGCCTGCTGGGTAGGCTACGAGAGCAACAGCCGCGTTTCCTCCGGCGGCGTCAACCCTGCCACCGCGCTGTGGAACAAGGTTATGTCCCAGATCCATGCCGGGCTTGAGAACAAGAGTTTCTTCTCCTCCAGTGATCTGGTGCAGGTCGCCGTCTGTGCCGACAGTGGTATGCTGGCCACCAACCTGTGCGAACAGGATCCACGCGGCAGCCGTGTCCGCACCGAATGGGTGGCGGTGGACAACCAGCCTCAGGGCATGTGCACCATGCACGATGGCAGCAGTATGCTGAACTATTCCCGCGACTACTTTGCCGACTTCCCCAACATTGTGGCCGAGGACAGCGATTATGTCCAATGGGGCAATCCCATCGGCGGCGACGGAACCTCTCTCCCTCCCGGTTGGACAGATGAGGACGATTCCGACACTGAGGACAACGATGTAACGGATGATGTTCTGGACGATCTGCTGGGTGGTATTGCTGATGCGCTGCACGGTCTGTACTGACAGCATACGCTTTCCGCATCACAGCCTTGAATCCGGTACAGGAACAATCACAGAGGGAGGCGATCCGTATGCGCGCGCCGCAGATCAGCTGTAGCTTTTCAGGCCACCGTCCTGAAAAACTGCCTTGGGGCGAAAACGAGCGGGATGAGCGCTGTGTGGCGCTGAAGGCCGATATCCGCCAGCTGGTAGAAAAGGCCTATGACGATGGTTACCGTCACTTCATTTGCGGTATGGCCCGTGGCTGCGACACCTATTTCTGTGAAGAAGTCCTACGCCTGCGGGACAGGGTACAGGATATTACGGTGGAAGCCGCAATTCCCTGTCTGAGCCAGAGCAGCGGCTGGGCAGCGGATCAGAAGGTCCGCTATCAGGATCTGCTGGCACTGTGCAATTACCGCACGGTGGTGCAGGAGAAATACGACGCTGGCTGCATGCATCGGCGCAACCGCTATATGGTGGATCACAGTCAGCTGCTGCTGGCCGTGCATGACGGAAGCCCCGGCGGCACACGCTATACGATTGAATACGCGCTGCGGCAGCGCCGCGACGTGCTGGTACTGCCGGTACCGGAAAACTGATAAAAAGGAGAAAATTTGATATGACTTACACATTTACGCCCAAGGGTGTTTGCTCCCGCCTTATGACGGTGGAGCTGGAGGATGGCATCATTAAGGATGTTCGGATCGAGGGTGGCTGCAACGGCAATCTGCAGGGCATTTCTCGCCTTGTCAAGGGTATGAAGGCCTCCGATGCCATTGCGCGGATGCAGGGCATTTCCTGCGGCGGAAAGCCCACCTCCTGCCCCGACCAGCTCTCCAAGGCGCTGACAGAAGCGCTGAAGCAGGCTCAATAACTCTATCACAACCTTTTAAGCCCTCATCAGCAGCTTATCGTAAGTTGCCGATGAGGGCTTTATTTTCTTGATTTGCGGCTGCATAATCCGCTCTTTGTCCTCCCATAATACGGAAAAAGGGGGATGAACATGGTAGACTTTAACACCCGGACAGCCCAGCTGGACGACCTGCTGGGCGTGGGGCGGAATTTTGATATGGTGGGGCGCATGCTTCAGGTCGGCGGACGGCGGGCAAAATTGTGGGTGGTAAACGGCTATGCCGAGGACAGTCTGATCGAGCGGATGATCGGCCGGCTGCTGGCCATCGGCAGCCTGAAGGACATCCCGGAGCTGGCTTCCTTTCTCGCCGCCTATGTCACCATACCGGATGCGGCCGCGGAAACGGATGTGCGAAAAATGGTGGTGGGGGTATTCGCCGGAAAAACGCTGCTGGTGATTGACGGTTACGACGGCGGCGTGCTGATGGACGCCAAGGAGTACCCCACCCGCAGTGTGGAAGAGCCGGATACCAGCAAGGTGCTGCGCGGCAGCCATGACGGCTTTGTGGAGAGCATCATGGCCAACGCCGCTCTGCTGCGGCGGCGCATCCGCGACCCGGCATTGACATTGGAGCGCCATCAGGTAGGCGGCCGCTCGCAGACGGATGTGGCCCTTGTGTATATGGCGGGCGAGGCCAATGAGCAGCACCTGCGGCAGCTGCGGCAAAAGCTGGCGCATATCGATGTGCGGTCAGTCTCCATCAGTCAGGAATCCATCGCGGAGTGCATTGTCCCCCGTCAGTGGTGGAATCCGTTTCCGAAAATCCGATACACTGAGCGGCCCGATGTGGCCACCGCCAGTATCATGGAGGGCAGCATTTTGCTGCTGATCGACAATACACCCTCGGCGATGCTGCTGCCAACCACGCTTTTCAGCTTCGCCGAGGAGATCAACGACTACTATTTTCCCCCGCTGATCGGCACCTATCTGCGCATCGTGCGGCTGGTGGTGCTGTTTCTGACGGTGTTTATCACGCCGCTGTGGTATCTGCTGGTCAAAAATGGCGACATATTGCCGCAGGAACTGGAATTTCTTCTGATTGAGGATGAGTATTTCGTTCCGCTGATCGTACAGCTTTTGCTGGTGGAGCTGATCGTGGATATTTTAAAACTGGCCTCGCTGAACACGCCGGACGCGCTGAGCAATTCCTTCAGTATGCTGGGCGCACTGATCTTGGGGGATTTCGCGGTGCAGGCCCGCTGGCTGGTGCCGGAGGTTCTGGTGTATATGGCCTTTGTAGCAGTGGCAGGCTACGCCCAGCACAGCTACGAGATGGGCTACGCCTGCAAGCTGATGCGGATGGCGCTGCTGCTGTTGATCTGGCTGTGGGACTGGTGGGGCTTCGGCGCCGGCGTTGTGGGTGTGGTGGCCCTGATCGCCTCCACAAAGCCGGTCGTTGGCAAGGGATATCTTTATCCCTTGATCCCCTTTAACGGCAAGCGGCTGATGCGGATTCTGCACAGAAGTCCGATCGACAGGGATAACACATGAAAAAGCGCAAAAGGCCCCCGCATACCGATGTATACGGGGGTCTGCGGACAGGCTCAGTGGAGAGGCCAACTGTTTTTTTATAACCGACGCGCTGCCCTCTCAGACAAAGTGGACACAAAAAGCCGAATCAAAGCAGCGGAAGCTTTCTGTCACGTCCCCAGAAAAACAGCGCCACGGTGCCAGGTCCGGTGTGGCTGCCGATGGTGGTGCCCACATAGTTGATCTCCACTTTTCCGTTAAGCTTGGGGAACTTTGCCTCGATAAGGTCGGCCAGCGTCCGGGCGTCATCATAGCACTCGGACTGAGAGATAAAGCATTTTCCGTCGTAGTCAAGTCCGTGGTCAGCATACTGCTCCATCCGCAGCAGCATCTCCTGAATGACCTTCTTCTTGGAGCGGATCTTGGCTCTGGGAATAAGGTGTCCCTGCTCATCCATATTCAGCAGCGGGCAGATACCCAGTACGCCGCCGATAAAGCCTGCGGTTTTGGAGATGCGGCCGCCCTTGACATAAAAGCTCAGATCGGTGGAGAAGAACCAATGGTTCATCCGCAGCTTATTCTCCTCAATCCACTGGTGCAGCGTGTCAATATCCATGCCGCCATCCCGCAGGTCAGCCAGCGTCTCCATGATCAGGCCGTAACCGGAGGAGGCGCCCAGCGAGTCCACAATATAGATCTTCCGGTCCGGAAACTGCTCGTGGGCAATCAGCGCAGCGCTGGTGGCAGAATTGTAGGTGCCCGACAGCCCGGAAGAGAGACAGACGTGCAGAATGTCCCGGCCGCTTTCCAGAATTGGGGTAAACAGCTCCAGATACTGGGAGATATTCACCTGTGAGGTGCTGGTTTCCGCACCATCGGCCATTGCCTTATAGAAAACCGGAAACGGGATAGAGCGCCCCAGATCGTCCGGGTAAGTCTCACCGTTGAGCGTAAAGTGAAAGCAGGCATATTGAATATCACGGGTTGCAAAGTGCTCGTTGGTAAGATCGGCTGTAGAGCAGCAGGTCAGTGCATAAGACGCCATGTATATATCCTCCCATCGAAAAAATCATGCGCAGTCCCTATGGGACTGCGCATTCAGTATATCGCAAGCACGGCAAAAAGCCAATCTACGGCTTTTATTCCGCCGCTCTACTGCTTGATTCCGCGATTCTACAAACCGTAGAGTTCCGATTTTTAACGTTTTTTGCCAATGCGCGCTCCCAAAAACACAAGCAGCAAGCTGGGGATTGCCAGAATGAACAGCTGCCAGAAATTGCGCTTGAGGAACGTCAGATATACGGTGGCAATGATGCTGAGCACCAGCGCCGCAATAATAAAACAGTTCTTCCGCCCGTTGTTCCAGACGGAATTCAGCACCAGCAGCGTGACCAGCGATACCGGCACGGCGTAAACAAATACCAGCCACACAACCATACCGCAAATCCACAATATCACAAAGACAAACAGCGCCATTGTCCAGATTCCCAAAAGCGTCACCAGTGTGATCATATCTGTGGTATAGGATCCGCTGTCCGCCCGTGTGTAGATCACCGGCTCAATCTCATTATGAGGTTTGAGCAGATAGTCCACATCCACGCCGAATACCTCCGCGATCTGCATCAGAACGAACACATCTGTTGTCACATCGCCCCGCTCCCACTTGGAGATGGCCTTATCTGAATAGTTCAGTTTTTCGCCCAGCTCTGCCTGTGTCATACCGGCAGCCAGACGCAGCCGGATCAGGTTGCTGGCAATAGTGGCTTTGCGTTCGTCCATGATAATTTCCTTCCCCGTGATAATTCTCTTCATTCTTCCGAAAAGCCAACGGAATGTCAAGCAAAGGATCTGAAAAAGCGTGTATTAAAGGGAACTCCGCTGCGTCAGCCATTTTCCGCGCCACAGGAAGAAAAGGAACAGCGCTCCGCGGAAGCACAGCTCAATACACATGGCGATCCAAGCGCCCTGCAAGCCCATCCGAGACACCAGAAGCAGGGTCAGCGTAATACGCACACCCCACATGCTGGCAAAATTCAGTACAGAGCTGAGCAAGGAACTGCCAGCTCCCTGAAAAACACCGGTACAGACAATCGCAGCGCCAAACAGCGGCTCGGCAAACACCACAATGCGCAGCACCTGCGTGCCCAGCGCCACCACCTCAGCGTCCGGGCTGAGCAGGCCGATGATCCACGGCGCCAGCAGATACATAAGGGAGGCGGCCGCCAGCATGATGCTCATCCCCAGCAGCACGGTTACCCATCCAAGCCGGACAGCCATATCCCTGCGTTTGGCGCCGATGCTCTGGCCAATGGCCGTGACAGCGGCACTTTGTACGCCATAAGCCGGCATATAGCAAAGAGTCTCCGCCGTAACTGCAAAGGAATTTGCCGCAATGGATACCGTTCCCAGCGGCGCAATAATGCGCATCGTCGCCACCTGTGCGCCGGACATCACCACTTGCTCGATCGCCACCGGAACACCCAGACGGACAGCGCGCAGCAGCTGCGCAGGAATCAGCCGCAGCCGCTCTCCGCGCCGCAGGCCCAGCAGCGGTGAGCGCAGCAGCAACGCGCACAGCACCAGTGTCACCACCACTTCGGACAGTGCCGTTCCCAGCGCCGCACCGGCCACGCCCATTCCGGCGCCGGGCACCGTGATCCCGCCCAGACGGCAGCCGGGAAAGATCAGCAGAAGGTTAAATACCACATCCAGCGCACACATCACCACCATCAGAATGCTGGGTGTGCGCATATTGCCGCTGGCCTCCAGAAGCCCAACCGCAAGCCGATTGAGCTGCACCGCCGGCAGCGACAGGGCAAAAATCAAAAAATAGTCGGTGGCATCACCGCAAATGGCAGGGTCAGCGTGGAGCCAGACGGGCAGCGCCCCCGCAACGGACGCGCCCAGCCCCGCCAGCAGCAGACCAAAAGCCATGCCGCTCAGCAGCGCCTGCTTGGTAAGATTTCGCGCATCGGCCTCCTCTCCGGCGCCGATACGCTGGGCCACCATAACGGAAAACCCCACCACCAGCGCCCGGCAAAGCCCCCCCATCAGCCATGTGCTGGCAGAAACCAGCCCGATGGAGGCGGAAGCCTCCTTTCCCAGCTGTCCCACCATGGAGGCATCGATATACTGCATGACGATTGAGGATATCTGCGCCAGAATTGCCGGAATACTTAGCTGCAGCGTCAGCATGATTTGCTGGCGCAGCGTCAGCGGCATACCCCGGCGCAGCGCGGCCAAAAGATCCTGTCTTTGCACGGTAACCCCCTCCTCTTACTCCACCATCACGAGACCGTTGCGACAAAAGATAAGCGCTCTTTTTGCCTAAAGTATTTCCATTATAGGGGCTTTTCGATAAAAAATCAAGTAGTCTGTCTCTGCGGACCAGCTTTCACTCAACAAGACCTTTTTGGACGTCACAACGTCTACCGAAAGGCTCCATATCAAGCAAAAAACCTGCCACAGCTCTTTGACAAAGAGCTGTGGCAGGTCCTTTTTGGATTGGTCAGTCGATCCGCCATGCGCTTTTATATAGCTGCCGGCAGAGATCGAAAAGAACGCTGTTTATTGCCGTACATCGGGCGCAGAAGCCGCTTCCTTTTCCCTGTCTTTCTGTGCTTGTTCGTTTTCCGCACTGCGGCGCTGGGTACGACCGTACATCAGGGTCATGCTGTAGATCTTCGCCGCCAGCGCCGGTGTCAGCTCACCGGGCAGCAGACGCCACTGCCAGTTTCCTTCGGGGATGCCGGGGGTATTCATGCGGTGGAACTGACCCAGCCCCAGATAATCCTGCATCTGCGCCACGAACAGGTCAGCCACGCTGCTCTGTCCGCCACGCAGGACACCCCAATGGAAGCCTTCCTCTTCATTGAGCCCCAGATAGCGCCGGGCATAGGCGATATCCTCGCCGGAGGCTTCCTGCCGCCACAGCGCCAGCGGGCTGTTGTCGTGGGTACCGGTGTAGCACACACAATGCCGGGGATAGGTGTGGGGCAGGTAGTTGCTGGTGTCCCGTGAGTCAAAGGCAAATTCCAGCACCTTCATGCCGGGCCAGCCGGAATCGTGCAGCAGCTGCTGCACACTGGGCGTAGGATAGCCCAAGTCCTCGGCAATGAACTCCATCTGGGGGAACCAGCCGGTCAGCGCGCTGACCAGCGACATGCCGGGCCCCTGACACCATTGGCCGTTGCGGGCGGTCGTCTCGCCGTAGGGGACGGCCCAATAGGTATCCAGTCCCCGGAAGTGATCGATGCGGATCACGTCATACAGCTTACCAGCGCCGTCGATGCGGCGGATCCACCAGCCGTAGCCGTCAGACTCCATCGCATCCCAGCGATACAGCGGCGTTCCCCAGAGCTGGCCATCCTCGCTGAAATAATCAGGCGGCACACCGCTGACAGCGGTGGGAATACATTGCTCATCCATCTGGAAAAACTGGGGCTCGGCCCACACGTCGGCGCTGTCCAGAGGCACATAAATAGGCAGGTCGCCGATCACCTGAATATCCAGCTTGTGCAGATACGTCCGCAGGGCCGTCCACTGGCGGAAAAACAGAAACTGGATATAGATAAACAGTTCTACATCTTCTCGCAGCTGGGTACGGTATTGCTCCAGCACCTCCGGCGTTTTTCGCAGGCGCAGCGCCTGATCAGGCCACTGCGTCCATGACTTCATACCGAAATGACGCTTGCAGGCCATGTAGAGGGCATAGTCCTCCAGCCAGCGGCTATTCTCCTGCCGGAAGGCGGCCACCGCCTCGGCATCCCGCTGCCAGCCCCGCTTTTTGGCAATGGCCAGCACCTTGAAGCGGCTTTCGTAGATCTTGCCGTAGTCCACATACCGTGGCTCGGTACCCCACTGACACTTGGAAACTTCGCTCTTTTTCAGCAATCCGTCGTCAAGCAGCATATCCAGATCGATAAAATAGGGATTGCCGGCAAAGGTAGAAAAGCTCTGATAGGGGGAATCTCCGTAACTGGTAGGGCCAAGGGGCAGCATCTGCCAGTATTTCTGGCCGGCGGCGTGGAGAAAATCGGCAAAATCATAGGCCGCCTTACCCAATGTGCCGATGCCGTAGGGAGAGGGCAAGGAGGAGATGGCAAGCAAAATACCACTGGAACGTTTCATAATAGTAATTCTTCTCTCGATTCAGAATGATGATTGTTATGGTACGATACAAGTGTGGGGCAGTTCCTGCCCCACACTGCGGATGGTCGAAAACAGGCAAAAGCAGCGTTCGCGCCCGCAGCTGCGAAGCGGTTCTGTCATTTTTTGATGCGGCGTGGACGTGGCAAAAATATCTCTCGGCCCGGCAAGTACCAAAGGTGCGCAGCGAACCGTCAGCTTTTTGGAAGCAAAATCATCTGCTTTCCTGCCGGATGCGTTAGCCCTTGACGGCGCCGGCCGCCACGCCCTTGATAATATGCTTCTGGCCCAGAATATAGACAATAATGATGGGCAGAATCGTCAACACGATACAGGCCATCATGGGGCCCATTTCCACCTTGCCGTAACCGCCGCGGAAATACTGCACCAGAATGGGAATGGTCATGTACTTTGTGCGATCCAGCACCAGATAGGGCAGCAGATAGTCGTTCCACACCCACATGGTCTCCAGAATACCGACGCTGACCAGCGTAGGCTTGAGCATGGGGAGCACCACAAGGAAAAAGGTGCGAAGGGGGCCGCAGCCATCAATCATGGCCGCTTCCTCAATCTCCAATGGAATGGACTTCATAAAGCCGCAGAACATGAATACCGCCAGCCCCGCGCCAAAGCCCAGATAAACAATGCAAAGGTTGAAGGGCGTATTCAAGTGCGTTTTATCCGTCAGGTTGGCCAATGTAAACATCAGCATCTGGAAGGGGACAACCATGGAAAACACAAAGAGAAAATAGCAAAACTTGGTAATTTTCGTGTTGACGCGGGTAATAAACCATGCGCACATGGAGCAGCACAGCAAAATCAGCAGCACGGAGGACACAGAGATGAGCAGGCTGTTGAAAAAGGCTGCCAGAAAACCCTTGGAGCCGATGGCATTGGCAAAATTATCAAACCCTGCAAAGCTCTCAGCGTCAGGAAATTGAAAGGCGCTCTTGGTGCTGATGGCATTCTCCTTTTTGAAGGAGTTGCTGATTACCATAATAATGGGATAGATCCAAGCAAAGCTGAGAACGGCCAGTACCGCCGCCCAGATACCGTTAACGACGCGGCTGCGTTTTTTCATTACTGCTGCACCTCCTTGGATTTCGTCAGCTTCAGTTGCAGGCTGGAAATGGCAATCACCAGAATGCAGAACAGCACAGCCTTCGCCTGGCCGATGCCCTTCCACTGAGGACCGGAGCGGACATAGAATGTCTGATAGATATTCAGCGCCAGCATCTCCGAGGCATGTGCCGGTTCACCGCCGGTCAGCGCCAGATTCTGGTCAAACAGCTTGAAGGAGTTGGTCAGCGTCAGGAACATGCAGATGGTGATAGAGGGCATCAGATTGGGAAGCTTTACCTTCCAGAAGGTCTGCCACGGCGTAGCGCCGTCAATATATGCCGCCTCAATATAGTCATTGGGAATGGATTGCAGACCCGCAATATAAATGATCATCATGTAACCGATCTGCTGCCAGCACATCAGTATAATCAGTCCCCAATAGCCATAGGTGGCGTCCAGAGACAGAAGCGGCTTACCCAGCAGGGAAAGCACACAGTTGAGCAGGATCTGCCAGATATAGCCCAGCACAATGCCGCCGATCAGGTTGGGCATGAAGAACACCGTGCGGAAGGCTGTGGTACCCTTAATATTCCGGGTCAGCAGCAGGGCAATTCCCAACGCCAGTATATTGATAAGGAGCGTGGACACCACGGTGAACTTGGCCGTAAACCAGAAGGCATTGGCAAACAGTTGATCCTGAAAGGCTTTCACATAATTGGAAAACCCAACAAAGGTCGCCTTGTTGATGGTGGTAAATTTGCACAGGGACAGATACAATCCTTGGCAGAACGGGATCACAAACCCGATCAGAAAGGCTGCCAGCGTGGGCAGAAGAAAAATAGGCCAATACTTGCGAATGTTTTTCTGCATGAGCGATACCTCCGGTCAACTGTATTTTTCGGCGCATGCCTCTATATCCCCGGGAGACACACAGGTATGGGCCGATATGTGGGAACTGTGGGGCGGGCAATATGCCCACCCCACAGCAAGCATCAAAGGGTGCGATTACTTCATTGCGTACTCGGAAGCCCAGCCATCCACAAAGGCGGTCTTGACGGCCTCCCAGTCGCCGGTACCGGCGGCATAGGCGGTCAGCGCGGAGCCAACGCCGTTCTTCCACTCCTCAGAGGGCATGGTGGGGAAGTTCCAGGACACGGGGGTCTTGCCGGCGGCGGTCATTTCCTTATCCTGCTTTACGAACAGGTTCTTGGATTCCAGAGCGCCCTTGAAGGGAATCACGAAGCCCATGTCGTTGGCCATAGACTCGGTGCCCTTATCAGAGGTGACACACCAGTACATGAAGTCCAGCGTCGCCTTGATATCCTCTTCGCTGGCATCCTTGTTGACGCACCAGTAGTTCTCGGTGCCGGTGCACAGGCCCTGCTTGGCCTCGTCGCCCACGCCGATGTAGATGGGGATCATGGCCATCTCATCGTCGCTGTACTTGGCGGACAGCGCGCTATACTCCCAAGAACCGTTCTGGAAGAACACGGCCTCACCGTTCAGGAACTCGTTCTCAGCGTCGGTGCCGGTCTTGCCGGCCAGATCCTTAGGATCGCAGGTGCTGTTGTTGATATACAGGTCGAAGATATTCTTGTAGTTGTCCAGATAGGTGCCCTTGATGGCCTCGGTGGTGCCGATGCCGTCAGCCTGATACTCAAAGTAGATGGGCAGGTTGGCCAGATGGGTCTTGAAGCGCCAGTCAGAGCTGGATTCCATACCGGTGGAGGTAAAAGCGGCAAAGCCCAGTTCGTCCTTGCGGGCGGTGATATCCTCGGCAACCTTCTTCAGATCGGCAAAGGACTGAATATCGTCGATGGTGTAGCCGGCCTTCTCCAGCAGGGTCTTGTTAACGATCAGGCCATAGGACTCGATGACGTAAGCGATGCCGTAAACGGTGCCGTCCTCTTTCAGGGCGAAGTCATCGCTGGTCAGCTCACCGTACACGGCGGAGCCGCTCAGGTCATAGCAGTAATCCTTCCAGTTGGCCAGACCCACGGGGCCGTTCACCTGGAACAGGGTAGGCGCATCGGTCTTGGCCATGTCGGCCATCAGGGTCTCCTCGTAAGTACCGGAGGCAGCGGTCACCACGGTGACGGGCACACCGGTCTCCTCGGTGTAAGCCTTGGCCAGATTCTGCCAATCCTCATCCTGTTCAGGCTTGAAGTTCAGGTAGAATACTTTGCCGGCAGCGGCATCGCCGCCCTCGTTGGGGTCGGCATCGGGCTGCTTCTGCTCGCCGCAGGCGACCAGAGACAGAGCCATTACCAAAGCAAGAATCAGTGCAAGAAACTTTTTCATGTTGATTGATCTCCTTATTTAAGATTTTATTTTCACAGTATACACTGTAAAAAACGTTTCAAACCAGCTTTTTCACGCTGGCGCCGAGCCGCAGCCGGGTGGGCAGCGTCTCATGGCGGTTCCCGCCGTGCTTTTCCACCATATCCAGCAAAATCTCCGCACTGTGGTGCCCCATCTCCTCCATAGGCTGGCACAGCGTAGTGAGGGGAGGATCAATATAATCAGACACCTCAATGCCGTCGATGGCGATCACCGAGCAGCCGTCCGGTATGGCGCGGCCATGCTCACGCAAGGCCCGCATGGCGCCGATGGCCATGTTGTCGGAGATGGCAAACACCGCCGTAAACGCAGTGCCGTTATCCAGCGCGCTGTTCATAGCCCGGTAGGCACCCTGAATATTGAAGGTATCCGTACAGATTACCAGCGAAGGCTCTACCGGAAGAGACGCTTCACGCAGCGCCTGCACATAGCCCTCATACCGCAGCTGGCTGATCGAGCGGTCATCGGGACTGGTAATCAGGGCGGCAATCCGGCGGTGACCGCTGTCGATCAGATAGCGCACCGCCTGATAGGCGGTCTCTTTATCGGGAATGGACACCGAGGAGTAGTCGGCCGGATCCAACGTACCGTAATGGTTGGCAAAGGAGCAGCACACAAACGGAATATTCAGCATCGCCAGATCCGCGGCGGTATAGTCGAATCGTCCTCCCAGAAGGATTATGCCCCGCAGGCGCTTTTCCCGCTCCATGATGGCGGCGCGCTTCAGCTCATCGTCACAGGCGCCGATCTGCTGCATGACCATGGTATAGCCCCGGGCGGTGATGGCCTCTTCTGCGGCGCGAATGATATCGGTATAGAACGGATTGGACACGCCGCGCACCATCAGGCCGATGGCATCGGACCGGGTTCTGACCAGATCGCGGGCGGAATTGTTGGGGATATAGTTGTTGCTCTCGATCACTTCCAGCACACGGCGGCGGCTTTCGTCGCTGACGTCGGGGCGGTTGTTGAGCACACGGGAGACCGTGGTGATACTGACGCCGCTGATGCGGGCGATATCCTTGATGGTCACGCTGGTCCCTCCTACTCGTGATGCGTTTGGCAACGATCCCGGTAACGTTACCGAAAACGTTTTCAGTACCAAGCGATATAATACTAACAACTTTCACAGGGCGTGTCAATGCAGTTTGGATAATTTTGGTGACTCCAACAGTTTTTCAAATTGTCTTTGGCTATTTCGCCGAAAGCAGACGGTCAAAAAACGGCGAACAGCATATGCTGTTCGCCGTTTTGCATTATACCGTCAATTCTTTGCCATCAAGCGCGGCATAGGCCAGCCGCTCCCCCTCGTAGCACAGCTTCATGGAAAAGAACGGCGTGTCCGGGTCATGGATCTTTTCCAGAAACAGTTTGTCCCCAGACCACAGAGGCAAGGTCATCAGTTCATCCTTATGAATCCACTCCAGAACGCCCTCATTGCATTCACGCAGCGTACCTGTCCAGCCCGTGGCGGTAAACACATGCATGTATTCAGTCTCCCACCGGTCGGATACAAAGGTCACCAGACCGCGATAGCGGTATTCGGTCAGCGTCAGGCCGGTTTCCTCCAGCGTTTCCCGCAGCACGCACTCCTCGGGGCTTTCATCCGCCTCAAACTTGCCGCCTACCCCCACCCATTTGTTGTGGTTTACATCATTTTCTTTCTTGATGCGGTGCAGCATCAGGTATTCGCCCTTTGGATTTTCGATATAGCAGAGAGTGGAGTTATACATACGTCTCAGTCCTTTCAAATATGATTTCGTCATAGCCGGTCATATCGTCCTGCTCCACGCCGTATTGCCAGCCATCCAGCACACCGATTACCAGCTCACAGGTGGTATTGATGATACACCCTTCCTTCAGGTGTCCGCCGAAAGCACCCAGCCCCTGTCGGCTCAGGGCAATATGCAGGTGGCACCGTTCCTCGCTGACAGTCCCCATCAGCGACAGGATCTCGCAGTGGGCTTCCACGGTGCGGCATGTAACGCCATCGGCATCCCGCAGCACGGCGCGGGACAGGCATCCCACCCCGGATAGGACCACACCGGCAGCAATATGATGCTCCCGGCAAATACGCCGAATGGACACCAGCAGATCCTCTCCCCGATGCAGCCGTTGGCAGATGGTCGTCATGCGCAGCCCTCCTGAATGCTTTTTTATAGATCATAGCACAGCTTTTGCTTTTTGTACAGGGGTGTGCTATACTGATACCCGGAAAGAGGGTGCAGGCATGGTATATGAAATTATCCGCTCCCGCCGCCGCACGGCAGCGCTGGAGGTAACGCGGGAAGGCCGGGTGCTGGTGCGCGCGCCCATGGCCATGCCGGAGGCGGAGATCGCTCGTTTTGCAGCGGCCCACGCCGCTTGGCTGGAACGGACACAGGCCAGGGTACAGGCCCGTCAGGAGGCATATCCCCCCTTGACAGATGCGCAAATCGCCGCCCTGCGGCAGCGTGCCGGAGAAGTGCTGCCGGGAAAGGTGGCGCACTATGCCGCGCTGATGGGTGTTGTTCCCGCATCGGTTAAGATCACCGCCGCCCGTACCCGGTTCGGCAGCTGCTCGGGAAAAAACGGCCTGTGCTTCTCCTTATACCTGATGCGCTATCCCGAGGCGGCCATCGACTATGTGGTGGTCCACGAGCTGGCACACATCCGGCACCATGACCACAGTCCCGCTTTTTACGCCGAGGTATCCCGGATCATGCCGGATTACAAAGAAAGAATCCGGCTGCTGAAAGCATAAAAAGGCAGGTGCAGGGATTTTTCGCCCCGCACCTGCTCTTTTTGCGCAGTTTTACACAATTTTCTCAAAATACCGGAATGTGTCGTCATCGTGGCTGTGCCGCATGCAAAAGGACAGCATCCGCTCGGACGCGGCATTCTCCTTATAGCACTTGGCCACCACACGGCTTAGTCCCAGACGATACAGCGCCCAGTCCGCCACCGCGGCAAAGGCCTCTGTCCCGTAGCCGTGGCCGGCATATTCAGGGGCAATGCGGCAGCCCTGCTCCATGGTGCCCCGCCAATCGCCGTTATAGAGCACCACCTCACCGATGCACCTGCCATCCAGCCGGACGGCAAAGTTGATGGCAATGCGGTTTTCAAAGTCCTGCCGGGTCACATTCAGGAAATAATCCTCTGTCAGCTCGCCTTTCAGGTCATCCCGGTAATCGTATCCCCACCAGCGGTTCCGTGCATCGTCCAGACACAGGGTATTGTAAGCGGCTTTGTCCGCGTCGGTAAACGGAGAGAGGGTAAGACGCGCTGTACGCAGCTCCGGGATATGGCGCAGGGCGTCCAGCTCGCAGCCCACCTCAAAGCGCATCTTGCTGCCCAGCTCCGCCGGAAGATATTGCAGCTTGGAGGTACGCAGGCCCTGATCGCGCCCGTCATCCTCCCGGTTGATCCAGCGGCAGTCAGCCCCATAGTAGGCGGCAAATCGCTGAACCATGGCCGGGTAAACACCGGCATGGGAGTAGAGCGCTTTTTCAATATGGCATACCAGCGTGTCGCCACATTTTTCCGCCAGCGCGATGGCCAGCAGCCGCCCCTGCCAGATGAGACCGCCGGCACGGAAAAGTCCCTTGTCCAGATGCGTAAACATCTCCTGTGCCAGCGCCAATTCACGCTTGGCCTCAGGGCTTTGCTTCTGAAATTCCTGCCGGTAATCCGCCCAGAATGCGTCCAGCAGGGCGGTATCCTGCGCGCTCAGAGGTATAAACGCCGCATCCGGATGCTCTTTGTTGAATTTATTGATGTGGTTGCGCTGGCCGCTGTAGCGCCGTCCGGCGAATTGGGCAAGATCCTCTGCATGGTACAGATAATCCTTCCACACCCGCTCATTGGTGATGGTGACACGAGGCCAGCGCAGGGCCAGTTTCCCCGCCTCGGATTCCGGCACCACCGAAAAAATTGGACGGATCCCCTTTTGTCGGCATTCATCTTCCACTGTGGTCAGCGCAGCTTCTACATCCCCATCCGGGCCGGGAATGGGATAGTCAAACTGCATAACGCTGTCAATACAGTTACGGATTAGCAGGCATCCATCGGAAAAGGCATATTCAGAATGCAGGTGGCCGCGCCACATGTATTTTGCACCGGCGCTGTATTCGCACAGCCGGTAGGGACAACTTGCATAATAGGGCCGCAGCAGAGGCATCGCCTCAGCGGTCACAGGTGTAAAGGTCAACATAGAATCATCTCCCGAGTAAGCAGTCTTTTATAGTTTATCCACTGTCTCCGCAGTAAAGCTGATAAAGCGTTTTACCAATGGACGCAGATCCTTTTTGGGCAGCGTGGCAATGCCCAGCTCCCGCACGGCGGGGGGATCCAGCGGCAGCGCCAGCACATCGTCAGAGCGGCCCTTCAATACCAGGCGGCTGAGAATACTGACCCCAAGCCCATGCTCCACCATAGAGATGATGACAGTATCGCTGACCTGCGTATCCCGAATAACAGGCGTCACACCGCAGCGCTCCAGCGCTCGCATGATATCCCGGCGAAAGCCCAGCGAGGGCATCAGGAATTCCTCCCCCTCCAACCGGCGCACATCGAGGCTGGCGGCGCCTCCGGTATCAAAGTTCCGGGGCAGGATCACCAGCAGCGGATCCGGCTTCAGCGGCGTCCAGTCCAGCGAGCTATCCGCCTGGCGGCTGGTAAAGGCCATATCCACCTTGCCCTCCTGCACCCAGCGATATACCTCCTTTACAGAGCCCATCTGCACATCCACCCTTACCCCCTCGTGGCGGCGGCAGAACTGCTCAATCAGCTCCGGCAGCCAATGCATGGCAATGCTGGCATAGGAACCGACCCGGATCGTATCCTCCTGATGGGAATTGATCATGGCAATCTCACGCGCCAGTACCTGATTGGCGGCAAGGCACTGCTGCACCATCGGCAAAATCCGCTGTCCCGCCGGTGTCAGATGTACGCCGCGTCGGTCGCGCACCAGCACCGGAAAGCCGATCTCGCGTTCCAGACTGTTCATCATATGGGTCAGGCCCGACTGGGTATAGCCCAGCAGCTGCGCTGCACGGGTAAAGCTGCCCTGTTCTGCGGCAACAGCCAATGCTTCCAGCTTTTTACTGTCCATGGACTCCGCTTCCTTTCTACTAAGTTACCATTATCAGGTTAGCATAAAGCTTACCATGAAGCTGCTGCAAATGCAACCATCAATTATGACATTTCTTCATATAAAAATGAAAAACTGTCGCTTTACATATGGGGTAACTTCATGTATTTTATTAGCAGTAATTCTCCACATATTACTTTTCCTTTCTATCCTCAAATCCCTTGGATGGCTGCACGGTCCCCCCGCGCGGCCATCACCCTGTTCCATCCTATCCCTATACTCTGTGTTGTGGAGAAGGCGGGCGGTCCTTTGCCGGGCTGCCCGTTTTTACTATTTTCAGGGAAAAACAGTTGTGCGCTATTCCGTTTTTCCCCTTGTAATTTGGGAAAAGTTCGTATAAAATATACACTGTCTTATTCCAACCGCCGCTTTGCCACTCCACTTCTTGGCCTGCGGCGGCACATCAAAAGGAGGAAGATCCGCTGTGACTGGCGGTGCGGCAGTGTGGAGACCTGTCGTAAGGCGGCGCGCTGTAAAGCGGCTACGAGACTGTTCCTTGCGGAGGCAGAACGGTTACAGTCATTCATTATGGCAAAGGTCGTATTAAAGGATCTCAAAAAGGTCTACCCCAACACCGAAAAGAAGAAAAAGGTGAAAAAGGGCGAGGAACCGGCAGAGAAGAAGAGCAGCCTTCAAATCACCGAAGAGGGCGTGGTGGCCGTTCAGCAGTTCAGTCTGGAGATTGCGGACAAGGAGTTCATCGTGCTGGTGGGTCCCTCCGGCTGCGGTAAGTCCACCACCCTGCGGATGATCGCCGGTCTGGAGGACATTACCTCCGGCGAGCTGTGGATCGGCGATAAGCTGATGAACGATGTAGAGCCTAAGGACCGGGATATCGCCATGGTGTTCCAGAACTACGCTCTCTACCCCCACATGACTGTGTATGAGAATATGGCCTTCTCCCTGAAGCTGAAGAAGGTTCCCAAGGCTGAGATCGACCGGAAGGTGCGGGAGGCCGCCGAGATTCTGGACATCACCCAGTATCTGGACCGCAAGCCCAAGGCCTTGTCCGGTGGCCAGCGCCAGCGTGTGGCCATTGGCCGTGCCATCGTCCGCGACCCCGCCGTGTTCCTGATGGATGAGCCTCTGAGCAATCTGGACGCCAAGCTGCGCAACCAGATGCGCGCTGAGCTGATCAAGCTGCGCCAGCGCATCGACACCACCTTCGTCTATGTGACCCATGACCAGACCGAGGCCATGACGCTGGGCGACCGTATCGTCATCATGAAGGATGGCTTCATTCAGCAGATCGGCACGCCCCAGGAGGTGTTCGACCACCCTGCCAACCTGTTTGTGGCAGGCTTCATCGGCACACCTCAGATGAACCTCTTCGACGCCCGTCTCATCAAGCAGAACGGCCGCTACGCCGTGACGCTGGACGGCATCACCGTGGAGCTGGCCGATGATAAGCAGGCGCGCCTCAGCGCCAAGGACGTACCGGAGCAGGATATCGTGCTGGGCGTCCGTCCCGACCATATCATGCTGTGCGCCGACGGTGTCAAGGGCAAGGTGGATGTCAGCGAGCTGATGGGCTCGTCCGTGCATCTGCACATCTCCACCAACGGCCACGATGTGGTGGTCATCGTCCCCACCAACGGCAATGCCGCCCACTTCCCCATGGGCAGCGAGGTCAACATGATCTTCGGCGGCAATGTGGCCCACGTTTTCAGCAAGGAAACGGAAAAAAATCTGGAGTGGTAACTGTATAAATGATCGGGCAGGGCACGGTATGTGCCCTGCCCTTTTTCCCTCTCTGCCGCGTCAGCGGATCAGGCGGCATCCTGCGGAGTACGCTTCGTTGATCTGAAAGAGTTCCTTTTCGCCGTCGATATAGGGCTGATAGATGGTCTCCGTCCGGCCGCCTCCCGTATTGCCGCAGCCGCTGCATCCCTCGCAGCTGCCGCCGCAGGCACTCAGCGCCCGCCGGACGATTTCTTCCCGCTCCTCGCGGGTGGTATCGCGGATCAGCAGTGAGCGCACGGTCATCCCCCCTCTCAGCCAGCCATCTTCAGCATATTTTCCATTAGAATTCCGTAGCCCCGGGACGGGTCATCCAGCAGCACATGGGTCACGGCGCCCACAAATTTCCCGTTTTGCAGGATCGGGCTTCCGCTCATGCCCTGTACAATACCGCCGGTAACCGCCAGCAGCTGCGGATCTGTCACTTTCAGCATCAGGTCGCGGGTATCGCGGCCGCTATCATACAGCCGCAGGATCTCCACCTGATATTCCCGCGTCTCATTCCCGCTGACGGTGGCCAGAATGGTGGCAGGGCCGCACGCGACCTCGCCGGCTCGCGCTACAGGAAGCGCCTTTGCCGCACCGATGAAATCGCTGTCGGCCACCTTTCCGAAAATGCCGCCGCTGGTGTTGGCCGTCAGCGTACCCACATCACGCTGCACGGTAAAATCGCCTTTAAGTTCGCCGGGATCGCCCTTTCTCCCCCGCTTTACCGCCTTGACGGTTGTCTCCATAATAGAGCCGCTGCCAAGACTCATCAGCTGCGCGGTATCCACATCGGTGATCCCGTGACCCAATGCGCCATAACCGGCAGTCTGCGGATCATAGTAGGTCAGCGTGCCCACACCGGCCATGCTGTCCCGAATCCACGCGCCCAGCCGGTATACGCCGTCATTTCCCCGCCGCGGCGTGTCCGTAAAGGTCATCAGCCTTTCGCCGCGCCGCACCTGCATAGATACCGGCACGCTGCCGTTCTCCTGCAGCAGCGACTGAAGCTGCTCGGTTGATTGTATCCGGGTGTCATTGACCCGCAGCAGCAGGTCTCCCACACGCAGTGTACCGCTACCCTCCAGCGAAACCACCAGTGCTCCGTCAGAAAACAGCTTGATGCCCACTGCCTTTCCCAGCGGGATCAAGGTACGCGCCCTTTCCGCAGCCCAAGACGGTGTGGCCATGGATACCGCCAGCAGGCAGGAAAAGAGAAGGGATAGCCACCGTTTTTTTCGCATTTCATACAAAAAAATCACCCTTTCTTTGCAAAATGCTTGCCGTATTTCGCCGTTTTTGTCACCGGTGACTGTTTTATTTTTTGCAGAGCCCGTCGGAAAATGTCCGTTAAAAACAGGCAGGATTGTCAGTTGAAAAATGTATTTTTCTCCGCTTTATACTGCAAATAAAAAGAAAATTGACAATTTTTTTATCTACCTGTATAATGTGCATTAAATTAGGAATGTTTGATGAAGCAAATGCCATAAGGAGGCACAATGGATATTTTTGAAAAATGTTATGCGCCGTCTCTGGCCGGCGAGCTGAAAGATCAGGGGGTATATCCTTACTTCCACGCTCTGCAATCACGTCAGGATGTAGAGGTCACCATGGAGGGCAAACGCCGCATCATGCTGGGCTCCAACAATTATCTTGGGCTGACCATTCATCCCGAAATCATTGAAGCCGGCGTAAAGGCGCTGGAAAAATACGGAACCGGCTGCTCCGGGTCCCGCTTTCTCAACGGCACGCTGGAGCTGCATCTGGAGCTGGAGGCAGAACTGGCCAGATTCCTGCGCAAGCCGGGCGTCGTCACCTTCGGGACCGGATTTCAGTCCAACGTGGGCATTATTTCCGCACTGGTGGATCGGCATGACTATGTCATCTGCGATAAGGAAAACCACGCCAGCATCTACGCCGGCTGCCAGATGAGCTATGGAAAAATGCTGCGCTACCGCCATAGCGATATGGAGGAGCTTGAGCGCATCTTGCAGAAAATCGGTGGCAAAAACGGTGTTCTGATTGTGACCGACGGCGTCTTTTCCATGGGCGGCGACATCGCTAAGCTGCCGGAGATCTGCGCGCTGGCGGAGAAGTACG
>CAKTGD010000005.1 GCA_934561335.1 uncultured Oscillospiraceae bacterium | reverse complement strand
GACCTGCGCCCCACCGCTATCATCCGTGATCTGGATCTGCGCCGTCCCATCTACCGCCAGCTGGCCGCCTACGGCCACATGGGCCGCGAGGATCTGAATGTGGCATGGGAAAAGACCGACCGCGCGGAGGCGCTGAAGGCCGCGCTGGGCATGTAATTTTGCAGTTAGCAAAACGTAACTTGCATGTAGGCCACGGCTGTGTTATACTGGCAGGGAATACAGGCAAGGAGTGATCACATGCATTTGCAGGAATCCGGCGAGATGTATCTGGAAACCATTCTGGTGCTTACCAGTCGCTCGCCTCACGTTCGCGCCATCGACGTGGGCGAATATATGGGGTATTCCAAGCCCAGCGTCAGCCGGGCCATGGGTCTTCTGAAAAGCGGCGGCTATATCAAGGTGGACGAGAACGGCTACATTACGCTGCTGGAGCCGGGCCGCGAGGTGGCCGAAACCATCTATGAGCGCCATACGCTGCTGACACAGTTTCTGGTGCGTCTGGGCGTATCGCCTGACATCGCCGCCGAGGACGCCTGCAAGATGGAGCATATCATCAGCGATGAATCGTTTCAGGCCATCAAGCGCCACGCCCAGCTGGGCAAGCGAGAGAAATAAAAAAGAGACCGTCCCGGGGACGGTCTCTTTTTGCGTATATTGTTGCGTATATTGTCTGTTTTATATGTCCACTCGCGGGCCGGGACGATATTCCTCCGCCAGCAGCTCCACCGAAATGGCACCGGCGGAAAGCTCTGTCAGGCACCGGCAGAGCTTCTCCCTCCGCTCTGCCGGAAGCGAAACGGTCAACGCTACGTCCGCCGCGTACTGTACATCATCCACAACGCCGCCGCAGCTCTCGATCTCCAGCTTGACCCGCTCAAACAGCGCATAGGTGCAGGGCACCCGCAGCCGCGCCCACGCCCCCATTTCCGCCACGCCCGCCACGGACAGGGCATCACGCGCCCCCTTGGAGTAGGCGCGGGTCAGCCCTCCCGCTCCCAGCAGGATACCGCCGAAATAACGGGTCACCACACACACCGCGTTGGTCACGCCCTCCCGCTGGAATACATTGAGCATAGGCTGTCCCGCCGTGCCCTGCGGCTCGCCGTCGTCGCTATAGCGGACGGTGCTCTCGCCGATGAGATAGCACCAGCAGTTGTGCCGTGCATCATAGTGCTGCTTTTTGATCCGGGCGATAAAGGCCCGTGCCTCCTCTTCCGTTTCTACAGGCTGCACATAACCAATAAAACGGGAGCGCTTTTCCGTGAATTCGCTTTCCGCCGCCTGAAAAGGTATGCGAAACCCGCTCATTCCCAGTCCTCCTTAGGTGGCTGCCAGCCTTCCACATACTCCTTCAGCTGCCCCAGCAGGCGGGGATTGCACACCGCCACCACGTCCACCGTGGCGCCGTATTCTACGCTTTCCACCTTAGCCTCACGGTACAGGCTGTCCAGCGCGCCGGCTTTATCATACGGCAGGTGCAGCGTTACACGCCGGGTGCCCTTGTCCAGCTTTCTGTCGATCAGCGCCAGCAGCTGGGGAATCCCCTCGCCGGTTTTGGCAGAGATGGCCACCGCGTCCTCTTCTTTCGCCCGCTCATGGGGGAAGCTGAGGTCGGACTTGTTATACACCCGGATGCAGGGGATGGTATCGGCGCCCAGCTCGTGAATCAGGCTGTCCACCGTCTGCGCCTGTTGACGCCACTGCACATTGGATGAATCGATGACATGCAGCAGCAGGTCGGCATATTCCAGCTCCTCCAGCGTGGCCTTGAAGGCCTCCACCAGTTGGTGGGGCAGCTTGCGGATAAAGCCCACCGTGTCAGAAATCACCACGTCCAGCGTATCGCTGACCGTCAAAAGGCGGGTGGTGGTATCCAGCGTGTCGAACAGGCGGTTATTGGCCGGGATATCCGAGCCGGTGATGGCGTTAAGCAGCGTGGACTTGCCGGCATTGGTGTAGCCCACAATGGCCACCACCGGGATCTCGTTCTTGCTGCGGCGCTGGCGCTGGGTGGCGCGGACGCGGCGCACCTCCTCCAGCTCGTCCTTCAGCTTGTCGATCTTGCGGCGGATATGGCGGCGGTCCGTCTCCAGCTGGGTCTCGCCGGGGCCTTTGGTGCCGATGGGGGAGCCGCCGGTGCCGCCCTGACGCTCCAGATGGCTCCACATGCCGATCAGACGGGGCAGAAGGTACTGGTACTGGGCCAGTTCTACTTGCAGGCAGCCCTCCTTCGTCCGCGCCCGCTGGGCAAAAATATCCAGAATCAGGCCGCTGCGGTCGATGACCTGTACGCCCAGCAGCTCAGTCAGCACGCGAATCTGCGAGGGAGAAAGCTCGTTATCGAAAATCACCATGGTGGCCTGTTCATTGTCCACCATGCGCTTGACCTCCTCTACCTTGCCCTCGCCGATGAAGCTGTGGGGGTCCGGCTTCTCACGGCTTTGCAGGATGATGCCCGCCGTATCGCCGCCCGCCGTATCCACCAGCTCGGAAAGCTCCATCAGGCTCTCCTCATCGGCACTGTCCTCCGCCAGCACCGGTGAGCGCAGGCCCACCAGCACCGCATGATCCCGGGATTTTTCGTTATTTTCCAGTGTTTTACGTTCCATAATGCCCTCGGTACAAAGAATTTTTTCCTATTATATACGGTTTTTCGCCGGTTGTAAACGAAAAAAAGGTCTGCATCCACAGATGCAGACCTTTTATGTGTCCTGTTAGCCCTCCAGGCCGAAACGCTTGTTGAACTTGGCAACGCGTCCGCCGGTATCGACAAGCTTCTGCTTGCCGGTGAAGAACGGGTGACACTTAGAGCAGACTTCCACGCGAATATCCTTCTTCGTAGAACCTGTCTCAATCACATTACCGCAGGCGCATTTGATAGTAGTCTGCTGATAATTGGGATGGATTCCTTCCTTCATTGCTCTGGTTCACCCCTTTCCGGTACACTTGTCGTCTGGTTTTACCCATAAACGCAACTGTGATAATAGCACATCCTGCCGCAGAATGCAAGCACTTTTTTATAAATTCACAGTAGAATTTGTCTGGAAGAAGTAAAGCACTTTCTCTGTGACCTCTTTTTCCAGTACCTTGCCCAGCGCCAGCGCGTAGGCATCCAGCTGCTGGCGGTAATGCGCGGCACGCTCCGCCAGTCCGCTTTGGGAAACGCGGTCGGTTTTGAAATCCACCACCACAAGGCCGCCCTCCTCCGGTTCAAAGGCGCAGTCCACCACGCCTTGCAGCAGCAGCTCCTCTCCCGCCGCCTCCGGATCGTAGAGCGCGGCGTCAGTCAGCAGGGCAAAGCGGTATTCCCGCCACACCTGTCTGGCCCTTCGGATCCGTTCCGCCAGAGGCGAGACCAAAAACCGGGCCACCATACCGCACTCCACCGCCGCTGCCTGCTGATCCGTCAGCAGCCGCCGCTGGCGCAGCTTCTCGATTTCCGCCGCCACGGCAGACGGTGTGGGCGGCGTACACAAATCGATATACTGCATTACCGCGTGAACGGCGGTGCCCTTTTCCGCCGCCGTCAGGCCGGTGGTCTCCTGCAAAAACTTCGGTTTTTCAAACAGCACCGCACGTTGGCGGGTAGCGGCGGCGCCCTGCGCCAGCTCCTCGTCGATGGCACGCCCCTTCAACTGGGTGGCCGTCACCTTTCCGGGCGTCAGCGCGGCGCGTTCATGGCCGTACCGCCACTCCAGCGGTGCGGGATCAAAGGGCGGTTCCGGCGGCAGCTCGCCATATACGCCGTCCTCTCCGGCAGACGGCGTGTCGCCAACAGGGTTTTCCCACAGATACACCTGCCAGCCGCCGTCCTCCACCGTCAGCTCAGGCGCAATGGTATCGGCCCAGCGGCACAGCGCCGCGCCCTGTGCCGTACACAGCAGCGGCAGCAGCATCCAGTCGCCCAGGCACTTTGCACCGGCCACCGCCTCCGGCGGCACGGGCACGCCGGTCACCGCCGCCAGATCATTGATCCGGCTGCGGCCGCTGCGCATACAGTCCACGGCAATCAGCTTCTCCTTGGCGCGGGTCATGGCCACGTAGAGAATCCGCATTTCCTCGGCCCGGCTCTGACGCTGCAGACGAAGCGCCACCGCCGTTTTGCTGATGGTATCGTACTTGATCTGACGCTGCCTATCCACGCACACCACGCCCAGCCCCAGCTCCGGGTGCACCAGCACCGGCTCCTGCGTGTCACGCCGGTCAAAATTCTTGCTCAGGTCGCACAGAAATACCACCGGAAACTCCAGCCCCTTGGATTTATGGATGGACATGATCTGCACGCCGCCGGCACTCTGCCGCGTGGACAGATCCGGTGCATCGCCGTTTTCCAGCAGCGTCCGCAGATAGCTGACGAAATCAAATACGCTCTTCTTCCCCATCCCGGCCACCTGACGGGCATAGGTATAAAAGGCCGACAGGTTATCCCGGCGGGTCTGTCCGTCCGGCATGGTGCCGAACACTGCCGGGCAGTGACAGGTGTCGTACAGCCGCCACAGCAGCTGATCCACCGTTTCATCCCGGGCGGCGGCGCGCAGCTCCTCCAGCGCGGAGAGAAAAGCGCGGGTATCCTCTCCCCCGTCCAACAGCAGCGCATCATAGTAGTCGCCTTCTTTTTGCAGCGCTCGGACAGCCGCCAGGCGGTCCGGCGTAAAGCCGAACAAGGGCGAGCGCAGCACAGAGATCAGCGGCACATCCTGCCGGGGATTATCGATGATCTGCAAAAAGGCATAGACCACCGCGATCTCCACTGTGGTGAAGAAATCGCTGCTCTCGTCGGCGGCACAGGGAATATTCTGTGCCGACAGCGCCGCCGTAAACATTTTCAGACGGCTGCGCGGAGAGCGCATCAGGATCACAAAATCCTCCGGCGTGCACCGGCGCATGGTACCGTCGCCGCCCATGACAGGATAGCCCTCATCCAGCATTTTACGGATGCGTGCCGCCACAAAATGGGCCTCCACCGTGGTGCGGTCGAAACGCTCCTCCTCCGTGTCGGAGACATTGATAAAGTGGAACTCCGCCGCCGTATCCTCCCGCGGCGGATAATAGGCGGCGCCGAAATAGAGCCGTTCTTCCGGCCCATAGGCCATCTCGCCCATCTGCGGGGACATAATGCTGCCAAACACCGCATTGCATCCATCCAGCACGCTTTTCCGGGAGCGGAAGTTTTGGCTCAGCAGTACTTTGCGAGGCTGCCCCTCCACCGCCGCAGCAGCGGGAACATATTCATGATATTTGCGCAGGAAAATGGTGGGGTCGGCCAAGCGGAAACGGTAAATGCTCTGCTTTACGTCGCCCACGGTGAACAGGTTCTGCTCCTGACGGGAAATGGCGGAAAAAATACAGTTCTGCACCTCGTTGGTGTCCTGATACTCATCCACCATGATTTCCCGATAGCGCTGCGCCACCTGACGGGCCAGCTCCGTGGGCTGGCCGTCCTCCTGCCGCAGCAAGGTGATGGCGTAATGCTCCTGATCTGAGAAGTCCATGGCGTTGCGCCGCACCTTTTCCGCCTGATAGCGCTGCGCAAAGTCCGCTGTCAGCTCCGTCAGCGCCAGCATCGCCGGGGCCATGGTGTGAAGATCCGAAAGATGTTCCTCACACGTTACGTTGAAAATGCTTTCCAGCTCCGCAACCGCCGCCTTGCAGCGGCCGCGCAGGGTCTTGACGCGATCCTTTTCCGGGTGCTGGCCCTTGACCGGCTTCAGGCCCGAAAACGCCGGCAGCTGACGGGCCATGGCATCCCAGTCGCCCTGTGCAGCCGCAAAGGCGCGCAGCTGCGCCGCCTCCCGGGCAAGCTCAGGCCCGTAGGCGGCAGCCACCGCTTCGTCTGTCAGCTCCGCCGTCAGCTTTTCCAGCTGTGCCGCCCAAAACGCCGCCTGTGCCGCCGCATTCTCCATCACCACCCGGCCATAGTCCGACGCGCCCAGATCCTCAGGCAGCGTCTGCCAATCGCGGCGCACCTTTTCCAGCCATTGCAGGGGGTAGGGATGGCTTTGCAGCTTGCTGTGCACCTCCAGCACCAGCTTTTCCAGCGCCCTGTCGTCACGGCCTGCACCCAGCGTTTCCGCCAGCTGTGCCCGCTGCTCATCCATATGGGCATAAAAATCCTCCAGTGTCCGCTCCAGCACCCGCTCCTTGACAAGGCCCGCCTCCTGCTCGTCCAGCACCCGGAAATCCGGGGTCAGACTGTGGCCCGCCACAGCTTGCAGCAGGTAGACATTCTCCCGCAGCAGCCCGGCGCAAAAGGCATCCACCGTCTTGATATCCGCCTGATAAACGCGGAACAGCTGGCGGCGCAGATGGCTGTCCTCCGGGTGCTCGGCCACCTGACGGGACAACTCCGAGGCGATCTTGCCCCGCAGCTCCGCTGCCGCCGCCTTGGTATAGGTAATGATCAGAAAGTCATCCACCGCGCACTGCTCCTGCCGAATATAGCGGAACAGACGATCCACCAGCACACGGGTCTTTCCGGAACCGGCGGCTGCCGAAACCAGCAGGCTGCCGCCCCGGTTCTCCACCGCGGCGCGCTGGTCAGGGGTCAATTCAATTTTCGCCATGGGATGCCTCCCCTCCCTCTTTTTCCATCAGTGCCCAGAATTCGCCGCTGTCCGTTTTCCGCAGGTAACGGCGTCTATCCCGCCGCTCGTCAAAATAGCAGGCCGAGGCGAAGGCACAATAGGTACAGGCGCTGTCCTGCGGCCCCCGGGAAAAGGGGTCGGCATCTATGTTGCCCTGTGCAATCTCGTCTGCAATCTGGTGCAGCAGGCGATCCACATAACGTCCCAGTTGGCCCAGCTGCGCCGCCGAGGCAATGCTGCCGGACGGTGTGTTGTCCTTTTTAATGCCGATGGGCAGATAGCATGGCTTTTCCAACGCGCTGTGCTCCATGGCACGCAGCACCTCCGGCTCGCTCAGCACCAATCCCGTGCGGCGCAGTGCGCTTTGCAGCGCCGCCTTCAGCGCTTCATCGCTGATGTTCCGATTCTGACGCAGTATTTCACTGCGGGCCGGCTGGTACAGCACGCCGCAGGGTACAATGGGATAGCCGAAATGCGATTCGCCCTCCCGCTCCAGTGCAAAGAGGTACAGCAGCATCTGGATGCCCAGCCCGTAACGAATGTCCGACAGGTCAAAGCTTTTCTTGCCGGTTTTGTAGTCCACCACGCGGAGATACAGCTTTCCGTCATGAAGCCAGCCGTCCACCCGATCCACCTTGCCGGATACCGACAGCGATGTGCCGCCCTGACGCACGGTTACGGCAGGCAGCGTACCGCTGCGGCCGCCGAAGCTCAGCTCAAAGGCCACCGGGACAAAATCAGACTGCCGCATTTCCCCGGCAATATCCACGACGATGCTGTACGCCGTCTCCCGCAGGCGGCTGAACAGGTAGCGGAAGCGGGCGGATTTGTGGGCATAGTCATCAATACACTGCTGGGCATAGTGATCCACCTGCGCCTCCACCATGCCCCGCAGCGCTGTATCGTCCACCTTTTGATAGCCGCCCCGCTCTTTCACCTCACGGTTCACGTTTTCCAGCAGGTAGTGGAGGAAGGTGCCCACCTCCGGGGCCTCAAAGCCCGCCTTTTTCCGTTCTTTCGCCCGCAGGCCGTATTCCATGAAATAGCCGAAGTGACATGACCGTACCCGGTCAATACGGCTGGCCGACATGGCGATGGTATGGCCGTACAGCGAGTGCACTACCTCGGCGGAAAGCCGCCCCCGCGCCATATGTCTGGCGCGCTCCATGGCGGCAATGGCCGGTGCATACCGGGGGTCGGCCGCAAAATAGCGCCGCAGCGCCTCGCTGTTGCCAGCGGCGCACAGGGCTGCCGCCGGGGTTTCCATCAGGCAGGCATCGTCCCCCCGGCAGGTGCGTACCGCAGGAAACAGCAGCCGAATACGCTCCACCACGAAGGAAGGACGCAGCTCGGCGCCGGCAACATCCGTAACCGCCCAGCTGACGTGGAGGCGCGCTGTAGGCTGAACAAGACAGGCGTAGATATTCTGCAATTCGTTGTCAAGCGCGTCAAAGGTGGCATCCGACAGCGGGATCTCACGCTGCTGCAGCGCCCGCCGGTCATCGCTGTCCAGCACCCCGCCATTTTGATCGACCTGCGGCAGCAGATGGTCGTTGGCTCCCAGCAAAAACAGCACCCGGATCCGGTGGCGGTCGTTGCGGGTAATCTCGCTGACCTTGACCTGATCCAGCGTGGCGGGAATGGTTCCCACGCTGTACTGGGTCAGCACCAGACGCAGCAGCTTGGCAAATTCCTCGCCGTCCAGTACCGTATCACCCAGAATCTCCACAAATTGATCCAGCACATCGCAGAAAATCTGCCACAGCTGGGCATATTCCTCTGCCAGCTGCACCTCCCCCGCCGCCAGCAGGGCGTCCGCCTTATCCCGCAGCGCCTCAGGCACACCGGCCGCCGCCGCAAACTCAAACAGCGTCCGGGCCTTGTCACGGGCGGAGGGACGGTTTCTCAGCCCCTCCGTCAAGGCCAGCAGCGGCAGGCGAACCTTTTCACGGATACGGTTGACCTCCGCCAGACGCGCCGTGCGCTCCTGTGTCAAGTCCATGCCGTAGCCGTCCGGGTTGGCCGTCCATGGCACGTCGCGCAGCCACATATTGCCGCGGATATCCCAGCGGATCACATAGTTTTCCAGCAAATCGCACTCCGCCTCCGTCACACCGGTCATGCCAGTTTTCAGATAGCGGAACATATCCTCATATTCAAAGCCGCCTGTGGCCGCGTCCACCGCTGACAGCAGCAGCGTCATCACCGGTTTTTCCAGAATATCGCTGCGGCGGCTGATATAGGCCGGAATCTCATCCCGCCGGAACACCGCCTCCAGCAGCGGGCCATACAGCTCCATACTGCGGCTGGCCACGGCGATATCCCGATAGCGGTAGCCCTGCCGGACCAGGCGGCGAATCTGAGCCGCCACATACGCCACCTCATGAAAGGCATCGGACGCCTCATACAGCGTCACGGCGTCTGTTTCCCCCTCCCAGCAGGCATCACTGCCGAAAAAGCGGCGCTCCAGATGATCCAGCGGGCCATCGCCCTGTCTGGAAAAATAGGCAAGGCGGCACTCCGTTCCCGCCTCGTTGGCCATGCGTACCAGACGCTCCTTCTGCGCGGCGGCATTCTGAAACTGCTGCCCGCCACGGTCGCCCAGCAGCGTCACCGTTACACTGTGACAGCGCCGAAGCGCCAGCGACAGCACGCTTTCCTCCTGCTTATTGAAGAAGGAAAAGCCATCCAGATAGAGATCCTTGCCATCCAGATAGTGCGACTGGGGAAGATGGTCATGCAGCTTCTGCACCCGGGAGCGCACATCCGTATCGCCGCAGCGCAGGCGTGCGTCATAGGCGGCAAAGATCATGGCCACATCGCGCAGCTTATCGCCCATGGCGCCCTCCATATCCTCCACATGGCGGTACAGCGTTTCCGGCGCAATCTGATAGGCGTAGAGCTCGTCAGCCAAAGTGGTCAGCTGGTGAAGAAACGCCGCGCGCTGTGACGGCCGCCCAAACACCTTCAGGTGGGTATGCAGCTCCTGCAGGCAGCGGCGCATGGTCAGCAGCTTGCCGCCATTATCCAGCGTCACCCCCGCCAGGCCCCCGGTTTCTCCCAGCACGCGGGTGGCCAGGCTCTGAAAGGTGAGCACCTCCGCGCTGCGGCAGGCGGTAGGGCCGCAGGCGCGGCACAGATCCAGCTCCGCCTCGTGGGAGGTATGCTCCGGCACCAGCAGTATTTGCGGCCTTGCATCACGGCGGCCAGCGATGGCCTCCAGCACACGCGCCGATTTGCCGCTGCCTGCGCGGCCTATCCAGATGGTCAGCATAAGCGCTCCTCCTGTCAAAAGGATTGTTGCTGCTATTATACCGCATTTTTCGTTCGATGGAAAGCAGCGTCCCACAATTTTCCCATTGTCAAAAATATAGCCCCGTGCTACTATATATTTCGTATACTGCCGACAAGCGCTCTTCCCTGTCTAATAGTGGCGAGCAAATCACAGCAGGAGGTGTTTTTATGAGATTTTCACACTTTTTCCGATCCATTGCCGTCTTGCTGACAGCCGCCGTACTGGCCGTCTCGCTGATTGGCTGCGGCGGCGCAGCCGGCGGCTCAACGAACGAAATGCCGGATCTTGCGCAGCTCAATGAGCTGTTCGCCACCGGCAGTTGGTATGCGCAGGCGCTGACCAGCACCTATGACGATCAGCGCAGCGTGGATCTCAGCCAGATGTTCTATAACGGCGGCAGCCGTCAGCCCACGCAGGAGGAATATGACTACGTCCAGCAGCAGTTAGGCAACCCCGACGTTGATGTGATGGTCATCTCGCGGGAGGAGATGGATCTGGCGCTGGACACGGTATTTGGTCTGACGCTGGAGGAAACCGACAAGCGGGGTCTGGAGCAGTTTATTTTCCGAGAGGATACCGGCTGCTACTACCTGTGCCACGGCGACACAAATGTGATGAGCGTCACCTTTACCGAGGCCCAGACCCAGGCGAACGGCTGCACCGCTCTGACCTATGAGGGCTGGGACGGTCTTTATACCGTGACGCTGCGTCTGGACACGGCGGAAAACGGCACAGGGCTTGTACGCATTGTAAAGAACACAAAGGCAAACTGAAAGACTAAAAAAGAGCGCCGAAGCGCTCTTTTTTTATGATTACCACAGGCTGCACAGCAAATCCGTATAGCCGCTGGGGTCGCCGATGGGCAGCCCCGCAATCAAGCAGGCCTGATTATAGAGGATCTGCACATATTTCTTTGCCTTTTCCGGATCGGTGATCCGCGCAGTTTGCAGCGCGATAAAGGCGGGATGATCCACGTTAATCTCCAGAATACGCTTGGCCTTCATTCCCAGCTCCGGCTGCACGGCATTGAAATATTTCTCCATTTCAAAGCTCAGACCCTCGCCGCTGGACAGGCATACAGGATGGGTTTTAAGCTTGGCGCTGGCCTTGACCTCCGTGACGCAATCGCCCAGTGTTTCCTTGATAAAGGCGAAGTCCTCCTGATACTTATCGCTTTCATCCGGCTTCTTCTCATCCTCCAGCTCCAGCTCGCCATCCACCACGCTGCGGAAGGGCTTATCCCGGTACTGGCGGAACAGGTCAGGAATAAAGCTGTCGGTATTATCGGTGAAATAAAGCATTTCATAGTTGTGCTCCTTCACCAGCTCGGTCTGGGGCAGATGATCGATGGCGTCTACATTTTCGCCGGTAGCATAGTAGATGAACTTCTGGCTGTCAGGCATACGGTCCACATATTCATCCAGCGTGACCAGCTTTTTCTCGTGCGAGGAGTAGAACAGCAGCAGATCCTGCACCTTTTCTTTATTCATGCCGTAGTTATTCAGCGCACACAGCTTCAGCTGCCGGCCATAGCTGCGGTAAAGCTTTTCGTAGTTTTCCCGCTCGTCCTTCAGCATCCGCAGAAGCTCCGCCTTGATCTTCTTTTCCAGATTGGCGGCGATAACCTTCAGCTGCCGGTCATGCTGCAAAAGCTCCCGGGAAATATTCAGGCTCAAGTCAGGAGAGTCCACCACGCCGCGGACAAAGTTGAAATACTCCGGCAGCAGGTCGGCACAATGATCCATGATCATCACGCCGGAGCTATAAAGCTGCAGGCCGGGCTTGAAATCCTCGGTAAAATACTGGTTAGGCATGCGGGAGGGGATAAACAGCAGTGCCTTATATGTCACAGCGCCCTCTACCGATACGGTAATCACCGACTGAGGCGGGGCAAACTCGCCGAAGCGCTCCTGATAGAACTTATCATATTCCTCTCGGGTAACCTCGCTCTTTCTGCGCTGCCACAAAGGCACCATGGAGTTCAGCGTTTCCCATTCGGTTATGTCCTCATACTCCGGCTTATCATCGGGGCTGCCCTCTTTCCGGCGGGAATGGGTGGACAACATCCGAATGGGGAAGCGGATATAGTCGCTGTATTTTTTCACCAGACGGCGCAGCGTATATTCGTCCAGATACTGGCTGTATTCGTCCTGCTCCTCCGGGCTGTCAGCCTTCAGATGCATGATAACGTCAGTGCCCACCGTCTCCTTGTCGCAAGGCTCCACGGTATAGCCGTCCACACCGGCGGACTGCCAGCGATAAGCCTGATCACAGCCGTATTTCTTTGTCACCACGGTGATCTGGTCGGCCACCATGAAGGCAGAGTAAAAGCCCACGCCAAACTGACCGATGATATCGGTATCCGCCGTCTCCTGTCCCTCCAGCTCACCCTTGAACTGGAAGCTGCCGCTGTTAGCAATCACGCCCAGATGATTCTCCAGCTCGCTCTCGTCCATGCCGATGCCGTTATCGCTGACGGTCAGCGTGCGGTTTTCCCGATCCACTGTCAGAATGATGCGGAAATCGTCACGGTTCAGCCCCACCTGATCGTCGGTCAGGCTGAGATAGCACAGCTTGTCAATGGCGTCGGAGGCATTGGAGATAATCTCCCGCAGGAAAATCTCCTTGTGGGTGTAGATGGAGTTGATCATCAGATCCAGCAGCCGCTTGGACTCCGCCTTAAATTGTTTTTTTCGCATGATATGACTTCCTTTCATAGGGCGAGGGAGACGCGCCGCGTCTCCCCGTTACACTGTTTATGACTGTTTTTTCTCGTTCGCGCGGGTAATAAGCCAACCCGCCGCGGTCAGCACCGCCATAGTGCCGGAGATCACCGCCAGCGCCTTTCCCAGCGGCGCCAGCTGAGGCAACACCTTTCCCACGACCCGGGCCGCCTTTTCTCCCGCCTTGGCCGCAGTTTTCATATTGACCATCTCGTTCACCTCGCTTGCCTGATGACCGCCGCCGTCAGCGCATAAAGCGGTCAATGGCGGTATTCAGGTCTTCAATTGCGGCGGTATCGCCCTCTTCCACCGCGTCCACAATGCAGTGGGCAATGTGATCCTTCAAGATCACACGACCGGTGGAGTTCAGCGCCGAAATCACGGCGGACAGCTGCACCAGCACCTCGGAGCAATCCTCCCCCCGCTCTACCATGCGGCGGACGGAGTCCAGATGGCCCTGCGCCCGGCTCAGCCGGTTCAGCACTGCCTTGGTATGGGCATGGGAATGGGTATGCGTATGGGTAGTGCCATCGGCATGGGTATGGGTATGTTCTGCCATGGGATCGCTCCTTCGCTGTGATTTCACGCCTAAAATAAGCGCCGCCTCTTCTCTTTCTCTATGATACATCAATCTTTCACGTTTGACAAGGGCTTTTCCCTGCCCTATCCGTGTACAATTTGTAAATTGACTTGCCCGGCACAACGTGGTAAAATGAAAAAAATTACGAAAGTGAGGGTTTTATCCATGTGCAGCCACGATCATGAACACACCCATACCGACGGCACCACTCATACCCATCCCCACACCCACGACCACGGGCATGAGCAGGAGCATACCCACACCCACGACCATTCCCACACCCATGACCACCACTCCCCCGAGGAGGCGCTGGCCCTGCTGGCCTATATGGTGCAGCACAACCGCCATCACGCCGAAGAGCTGCATGAGCTGGCTCACAGCATGGACGATGATGCCGCGCAGCTGATCCATGATGCGATTCTGGACTTTGATCTGGGCAACGAAAAGCTGGACGAGGCTCTGAAGCTGCTGAAGGGAGAATAATCATGTGTCTTTCCACTGTGTACACCCTGCAAGGCGGTGAAAAGCAGGAGCTGTGCAAAAATGTGGCCGCCATGCAAAAGCAGGGCGAGCAGCTGGTCTTTACCGATATTCTGGGCGTACCCACCGCCGTGGTCGGCACCATCGAGAAGATCGACCTGATGGAAAATCTGATTTTTGTCCGCCAAGGCTAAGCAAAAACCTCCTGACCTCATCCGGTCAGGAGGTTTTTTATACTTATTGAGCCAGCGCTTTCGCCCACCGGCCATATTTGTCGATGTTGGCGTCACGCTGGCCGGCATCCTTGCCGATGGTGAGGATGTAGACCTTGATTTTCGGCTCCGTGCCGGAGGGACGCACCAGAATGGTGGTGCCGTCGGAAAGCTCATAGCGCAGCACGTTGCTGCCCTTGAGCTCCATCTGGGACACTGCGCCGCTGGCGCAGTCCACCACGCTGCCGTCGGTATAGTCTTTGCGGCGGACGACGGTCACGCCGGAGATTTCGGCGGGCGGATTCTCCCGCAGAGACTTCATCAGCTGCGCCATCTTCTCAAGGCCGTCCAGCCCGGGCATCACCAGATTGTGGGTCTTTTCCCCGTACCAGCCATACTTTTCATAGAGGGCATTAAGCGCGTCAAAGAGGGTCATGCCCTGAGCGTCATACCACGCGGCCATCTCCGTCAGCAGCAGCGAGGCGGTAACCGCGTCCTTATCCCGGACATAGTCGCCCAGCATATAGCCGTAGCTCTCTTCATAGGAAAAGACCACCTTGCCCTCGCCGGCGGATTCCAGCTGGTTCTTCTTCTCGGCCATAAACTTAAAGCCGGTAAAGGTATCGTAGCAGGTAACACCGTGCGCCTCGGCCACCTTACGAGCCATCTCGGTGGTGACGATGGTTTTCAGCAACACAGGCTTCCGGGGCAGCTTGCCGCTGCGCGCCATAGCGCCGTACAGGTAATCGCTCAGCAGCACGCCGGTCTGGTTGCCGCTGACAGGCTGGAACTTGCCCGCCCGGTCGCGCACCATAATGCCCACCCGGTCACTGTCGGGGTCGGTTCCCACGATGAAATCGGCCTTCACCTTGTCGGCCAGTGCTACCGCCAGATAGAAGCCCTCGGGATTCTCCGGATTGGGAGAGTCCACCGTGGGGAAATCACCGTCAATGACCATCTGCTCGGGTACGCAGTGCAGATGCTTGATGCCCAGACGGGTCAGCGCCTCCGGCACCAGCTGATAGCCGCAGCCGTGGAAGGGGGTATACACCACCTGGAAGGTATCCGCCACCTTGGCGACAGAGGCGTAATCATTGACCATATCCATGACGTTGGCCATGAACCTGCGGTCAGTTTCATCGCCCATGGTCTGGATAAGACCGGCCTTGACGGCTTCATCAAAGTCCATCCGCTTTACGCCGGTGAAGATATCGATCTTCTCCAGCTCCGCAGCGATGGCGGCAGCGTGGTGGGGCGGCAGCTGTGCGCCGTCCTCCCAATAGACCTTATAGCCGTTGTACTCCTTGGGGTTATGGCTGGCGGTAACGTTGATGCCCGCCTGACAGCCGTATTCCCGCACGGCGAAGCTCAGCTCCGGCGTGGGACGCAGAGAATCGAAAATCCGCACATGAATGCCGTTGGCGGCGCATACCTCAGCGGCGGCCCGAGCAAACTCCATAGAGTGATGGCGGCAGTCCATGCAGATGGCAACGCCGCGCGCCTTCGCGCCGGCACCCTCGGCGCAGATGACGTTGGCAAAGCCCTGCGTGGCCCAGCGGATGACATACACATTCATCTGGTGCAGCCCCACCTTCATGGTGCCTCGCAGTCCGGCGGTGCCGAATTCCAGCGGGCCGTAGAACCGGCTTTCGATCTCTTTTTCATCTCCTGCGATGGACTGAAGCTCCTTCACCTCGTCCTCCGTCAGCGCGCCGCTGTGCAGCCACTTTTCATATTCCTTGCGATAGTCCATCTGTATGCTCCTTTCATTCTTCCACGGGAGGTGCGTTCAAAATGTCCTGAGCCTCCTGCAGGCGGCTTTCGGGCACGTAGAGGTCGGCCCCATAGCCGGAAAAGCCGTTGATGACCTTTCCCGCGCCGCCCTCCTTGGCGTAGTATTTAAAACAGGGAATGCCGCAGGAGGCCAAAAGAGAAATGGTCAGATCCGTCTCGGCAGGGGAATCGAAGGCAGACTTCAGAAGTACGGCCTTTTCCTTTTCACCCTTTTCATCCAGCGGCCAGGAAAGCTCTTCCTTGCGGAATTTCCAGCCGGAGGAGAGCTTATTCCAAAAGTTCTGCGGAAGCTGGCCGTTTTGCCCGGTTTCCGCGGCGGCCTTAGCGTCAAACTGATTCATTAAAAAACCTCCAAAGCGTATTATTTATGGTATTTCGTTCCCTCGGCAATCTGGCAGGAGCGGTAGATCTGCTCTAGCAGCATAACCCGCGCCAGATGATGCGGAAACGTCATCGGGGACATGCTCAAGCGCCAATCCGCCTGTTTTTTCAGCGTCTCATCCAGCCCAAAGCTGCCGCCGATGAGAAATGTAATCCGGCTTTTCCCCTCCAGCGCAAAGGCGGACAATCTTTGGGAAAGCGCTTCGCTGGAGCAGGTCTGCCCCTCGATACACATGGCCACCACCGCGCCGCCGTCCAGCTTGGCGCGGATCGCCGCAGCCTCTGCCGCCAGCGCCTTCCGGATCTCCGCCGGGGAAGGATCTTCCGGCAGACGAACCTCCGGCAGCTCCACAATATCCAGCTTGCAGTAACGACTCAGCCGCTTGCTGTATTCCGCCGCCGCGTCAGCGTAGAATTTTTCCTTCAGCTTTCCCACACACAGTATGGTGATCCGCTGCATTCCGTCACCTCTCTTATGAAAAAGGAATCAGCGCCCGCCGGTATCGCCGGGCAGACGCTGAATATGAAACTGTCATCCGATGCGGGCTTCATCCTTATCCGATTCAGGCTCATCCACCATAGAGATATCCGCGCCCACGGCCCGCAGCTTTCCGATGATATCCTCATAGCCACGCTCGATATACTGCACATGGCTGATCTCGGTGGTGCCATGTGCGGCCAGTGCCGCAATCACCAGCGCCGCGCCGGCCCGCAGGTCAGGCGCCTGCACAGGCGCGCCGGTAAGGTGATCCACACCCTCCAGCACGGCTACCTTGCCATCCACCTGAATACGCGCACCCAAGCGCTTCAGCTCATCCACATATTTAAAGCGGTTATTCCACACGCTCTCCGTTATCAGGCTGGTACCGTTGGCCAATGCCAGCACCGAGGCAATCTGGGGCTGCATGTCAGTGGGGAAGCCGGGATAGGGCATGGTCTTGATATTGGTGCGCTGCAGGCGGCCGGTGCGGCGCACCAGCATCTCGTCGCCGTTTTCCTCGATCTCCACGCCCATCTCCATCAGCTTGGCGCTGATGCAGTCCATATGCTTGGGGATCACATTGCGGATCAGCAGCTCGCCGCCGGTGGCGGCCACAGCCGCCATATAGGTGCCCGCCTCGATCTGGTCGGGAATAATGGCATAGCTGCCGCCGTTCAGACGCTTTACGCCGCGAATCTTGATGGAATCTGTGCCTGCGCCCTTGATGTCGGCGCCCATGGAGTTGAGGAAGTTGGCCAGATCCACGATATGAGGCTCGCGGGCGGCATTTTCGATCACGGTGGTTCCCTCTGCCAGCGCCGCCGCCATCATGATGTTCATGGTCGCGCCTACGGACACCACGTCCAAGTAGATATTGGCGCCCCGCAGGTGATCGTTTTTCGCACAGGCATTGATAAAGCCGCTCTCTACAGACACCTCGGCGCCCATGGCGGTAAACCCTTTGATATGCTGGTCAATGGGCCGCACGCCAAAATCGCAGCCGCCGGGCATGGCCACCGTTGCCTCGCCGAAGCGGCCCAGCAGCGCGCCCAGCAGATAATAGCTGGCACGGATCCGGCGCGCCAGTTCATAGCTGGGATGGGTGGAACGGATGGCGCGGCAGTCCAGCTCCACCGCATGGCGGTTCAGCACCCGCACCTTGGCGCCCAGTTCATCCAGAATGGAGAAGAACAGCGTTACATCGCTGATCTGAGGAATATTTTCGATCCGGCATATGCCATCTACCATCAGGGCCGCAGGAATGATAGCCACCGCCGCATTTTTTGCGCCGCTGACCGTCACCTCGCCATACAGGGCATGACCACCGTTGACAATATACTTATTCAAAATTTGCACCCTCTCTTCCAACTTGTCACAAAGCCGCGGGCAGCGATGGAAGACCGTCGCCGGAAACTCTGTCCGACACTTATCTTACCCACGGCGGAAAACTTCATGCGCTCTTTTGCGCAGAAAGATAAACGTATCTTTACACGGTAAGTATAGCACATTTTTTCGTAAAATCAATATCAGCCCCGCAAATTCCCCTGTTTTTTCAAAAGTTTTATTGCTCTCGGCCCTGCAGATGCGCAGCCGCCTGGGAAAGCTTGACAGCTATACCGGGAGGGGGATATAATACTATTTGTCTCTGCTGACAATGAATGAGGTAGTTTTTTATGAATATTCGATTGATTACCCGCACTGTGGGTTATATTCTCTGGGTTGAAGCCGGGTTTATGCTGCTGCCGCTGCTAATCAGCCTCGGGTATGGCGACGGCTGCTGGACAGCATTCGCCATTTCGGCATTGCTGTGCGGCATTCTGGGCGCTCTGGCCTATCTGATACCGGTCTCCCGGATGCGGATGCAGGGCCGGGACGGCTATGCCTCCGTGGCTCTGGCATGGATCGCGCTGACGGTGATGGGGGCGGTTCCCTATCTTATCTCCGGCGCAATCCCCAGCTTTGTGAACGCGCTGTTCGAGACGGCCTCCGGCCTGACCACCACCGGCGCCACCATTCTCAATGCGGTGGAATGCATATCGCCCAGCGTTCAGTTCTGGCGCAGCGAGACGCAGTGGATGGGCGGCATGGGCGTTCTGGTGCTGTTTCTGGCGCTGACCCCGCATATGGGAGACGGCGCCTACTACCTGATGAAGGCGGAGAGCCCCGGCCCTATCAAGTCCAAGCTGGTGCCCCGCGTAGGCGGCACCGCCAAGATTCTCTACGTCATCTATGTGGTGCTGACAGGCGCCGAGACCGTGGCGCTGCGTATCGCCGGAATGTCATGGTTTGATGCGGTGAACCACGCCTTTACCACCATGGCCACCGGCGGCTTCTCTGTCCGCAACACCTCCATCGCCTCCTATCAATCAGACGCCATCACATGGGTGATCATCGTCTTTACGATTCTGGCCGGCATCAACTTTTCCCTGCTGTATGCCGTCGCCATAGGCCGGATCAAGGATGCGCTGCGCAGCGAGGAGCTGCGCTGGTATCTGCTGATCCTGGCCGTGTCCATTGGGCTGATCTGCATCAATCTGCATCTTGAAATGGGCCGCGGCTGGTATGATTCGATAACCGACGCCGCGTTTCAGGCGACCACCATCATGAGCACCACCGGCTATGCAACCAGAGACTTTACGCTGTGGCCCACATTTTCCCGGTGTATTCTGGTGCTTCTGATGTATATCGGCGGCTGCGCCGGCTCCACTGCCGGCGGCATGAAGGTCAGCCGCCTGATGCTTCAGCTCAAGAGTCTGCGGCGCGAGCTGGATCATATCATCCATCCCAACCGGGTTTCTGTTATCACCATTGACGGACAGGGTGTGGATGAAAAAGCCCTCACCTCTGCCCACATGTTTCAGGTGGCCTATCTGATGATCCTGATTGCGGGCACGCTGGTCGTATCGCTGGACGTGCTGGGCTTCACGGAGGCCTTTGTGGCGGCGTTGACCTGCATCAGCAATGTAGGCCCCGGCCTTGGTGCGTTGGGCCCCATGGCAAACTTTGCATCGCTTTCCTGGTTCAGCAAGCTGGTGCTGACTATCATCATGCTGATGGGCCGTCTGGAGCTGATGCCGCTGCTGGTGCTGCTCAGCCCCTCCACATGGCGCAACAAATAATTCACGCAAACATATAAAAGCGTGGGCGTAAAGTCCGCCGCAAAACCGTTTCATAGAAAAAGCATCCCCGATACGCAGTGTATCGGGGATGCTCTTTTACAGATCCACAATAATGGCCTCATGGTCAACGGCAGGGAGAAGCTTTTCCAGCACGTCGCCGGTTTTCAGCTTCAGCGTACTGGTACAGATGCAGGGATGGCAGGAGAGATAGGGTGCCTCATATACCGCACGCTCCAGCAAGAGCTGCACACGATGCTCGGTATCATTGGCAAGCCCCAGAATCGTGGCAGAGCCGGGATGGCAGTGCAGCAGCTCCCATAGCCGCTCCTCCGGTGCAAAGCTCAGCCGGGATGAGCCGATCTGGGCGCTGAGATCCTTGGTGCGAAAAGGCTTGTCCGGCATCATGCACAGCAGATAGAACGCCGTCTGCTGGCGGTTGCACAAAAAGAGGTTCTTGCACACGGGCACGCCCAGCGCGGCGGCCACATCGGCGCACAGCTCCATGTTAAAGGCGGCGTCGTGACTGACGCAGTCATACTCCATCCCCAGTTTTTCCAACAGGTCGAAAGCGGCCTGCTCCTGCTCGGGCAGCCGGCCCGACGGCCGGGTATTATGGCTCAAAGGCGAAATGCTCAGCATTGGCTCACTCCTTTCCCAGCAGCATGTTGCCCACGCGATAGATATCGCCCGCGCCCACGGTCAGCACCACATCGCCGGGCTTTACAATCTCCCGCAGGGCCTGCGCCGTTTCTTTCAAGGTGGCGCAATAGACGCTGCCGGGAATCCGGGCGCACAGATCGCGGGAGGAGATGCCGACCTCATTGGTCTCGCGGGCAGCATAAATCTCTGCCAGCACCGCCACATCCACCGTCTTCAATTCACGAACAAAGTCGTCAAACAGCGCCTTGGTGCGGGTGTAGGTGTGGGGCTGGAAGGCGCAGATCAGCCGCTCATGCGGCAGGCTGCGGGCCATGTCCAACAGGGCGTGCAGCTCATCGGGGTGGTGGGCATAGTCGTCATAGACCTGGGCGCCGTTAAATGTACCCCGATACTGGAAGCGGCGCTCTGCGCCGGTAAAGGCGGCCAAGCCCTCGCTTACCGCCGCGCCGTCCACCCCCAGCGCATAGGCCACGGATGCCGCCGCCAATGCGTTGGAGATATTGTGCTTTCCGGGCACGTGCAGCGCCACATGGGCGTACCGCTTTCCGCCGGCTACCACATCGAAGCAGGGAAAACCATCGAAAAACGCCACATTATCGGCGTACACGTCAGCGCTTGTATCCTTCACACTGAACCAATGCACCGGACGATCAAGCCCGGCCAGCGCTTCCCGTGCGCCCCGGTCGTCGCCGTTGGCGATGACGAAGCCGCCCTCGGGAGGCAGGCAGGCGAACTGCCGGAAGGAATGCTCGATGTCGGCAAGATCATGGAAGAAATCCAAATGATCCGCCGCCACATTCAGGATCACCGCCACAGTGGGGAAGAAATTCAGAAATGAGTTGCAGTATTCGCAGCTCTCCAGAATAATGGTGTCGCCCCCGCCCACGCGGTACCCCTTGCCCAGCAGGGGCAGCGTGCCGCCGATCATGACGGTGGGATCCTTTTGCGCGGCCATGAATATATAGGTCGCCATTGAGGTCGTGGTGGTCTTTCCATGGGTGCCGGAAATGCATACCGCATGGCGGTATGCCTGCATGATGGCACCCCAGCCCTGCGAGCGCTCATACACCGGAATGCCGCGGGCCACAGCCCCGGCAATCTCGGGATTGCTGTCGTGAATGGCGGCGGTACGGATCACCAGATCGCAGTTTTGCAGGTTTTCGGCGCTGTGACCGATGGCAACGGGGATCCCCACACTGCGCAGGTGCTTCACGGTGTCGCTGTCTGTCATATCGGAGCCCTGCACCAGCAGGCCCATACCCTTGAGCACCTCGGCCAGCGCGCACATGGACACGCCGCCGATGCCCGCCATATGGACGCGGACGCCGCGGCGCAGAAAATGTCGGATATCCTCCGTGGGATGTGTCATATAAATTCCTCCAAAAAGGCGGCTTTGGGGCCGCCACTTGTATTTTACCTGAAAAAATATTATAATACACCCACTGTGAAAGTGCAACTGTTATTGTGGGCAGAATTGAACCTAAATGCGTCGAAAGGGGGTAAAACCATGATTCCGCAGGAAGTTGGCCGCATTTTACTGGCTCTGGAGCACGCCGGACACGAGGCGTATGTTGTCGGCGGCTGTGTCCGTGATCTGCTGATGGAGAAAACGCCGCATGACTGGGACGTAACCACCTCCGCCCTGCCGGAGGAAACCATGGCCCTCTTTGACCATTTCGCTATTCCCACCGGCTTGAAGCACGGCACCGTAACGGTGCGCAGCGGCGACACCGCCTGTGAGGTCACCACCTTTCGCACAGACGGGGCCTATGCCGACCACCGCCATCCCGCCGCCGTAACCTTTACCCGCAGCCTACAGGAGGATCTGGCACGCCGCGACCTGACGGTGAACGCCATGGCGATGGATGTGCGGGGCAGGCTTTATGATCCCTTCGGCGGGCAGGAGGACATACGGCGGCGGCTCCTGCGGTGCGTCGGATGTCCGGAGCAGCGTTTTTCCGAGGATGCGCTGCGCATCCTGCGCACGCTGCGCTTTTCCGCCGTGCTGGGCGGCTTCTCTATTGAGGATAACACCCGCCGCGCACTTCTGGCGCGGCGAGAGGATCTGCGTTATGTGGCGGCAGAGCGGGTGCGGGAGGAGCTGACAGGGCTGCTGTGCGGGAAGGATGCCGGACGGGTCCTGCTGGAAAATCCGCAGGTGCCGGGCGTGGTGCTGCCGGAGATCCTGCCCTGTGTGGGCTTTGACCAGCACAACTGTCACCACTGCTATGATATCTGGGGGCACACCGCCCACGCGGTGGCCGCAGCACCGCCCGAGCCGGTGCTGCGCTGGGTCATGCTGCTGCACGATCTGGGAAAGCCACAATGCTTCACACTGGATGCGCAGGGTGTCGGCCATTTCTACGGTCACCACCGGCCCAGCGCGGAAATCGCGGCGGATGTCTGCCGCCGTCTGCGGTTTGACACCGCTTCCGCCCGGCAGATCTGTACACTGGTGCGCTGCCATGACCGACCCATTCCGCTGACGGAGAGGGCCATCCGCCGGGCCATGCACCAGCTGGGAGCAGAGGGCCTGCGGCAGCTGTGCGCTGTCAAGCGGGCCGACAATCTGGCCCAGCACCCGGACTACCGATGCAGCCGTCAGCGGGAAATCGATGCAGGTGAGGCCATCATGAACCGTCTGCTGGCGGAGGACGCCTGCTTCACCCTGAAGCAGCTGGCCGTCAACGGACGGGATATGGCGGCACTGGGGCTGGAAGGTCCCGCCATCGGCAGGGCTCTGCACACCCTGCTGGAGGCTGTCATGGACGGCACGGTGGAAAATGACCGCACGGCGCTGCTGGCACTGGCGCAGCAGCTTTGATACAGAAAATGAGCGTACTGCCCCGGGCAGCACGCTCATATTTTTTGCCTTTTCTGTTTATAGTATAGCTGACAGCATCAGCCCGCCATAATCTCAAAGCGCAGCACACCCTCAGCCTCTGCCAGATGGGAAAACATCTCATCCATGGTCTCCGTCATGTCGCTGGTCTCGGCGCTGACGGTAACTCCGGCGCAGCCGTTGGTGGGGATGGTCTGGTTAATGGTCAGAATATTGGCGCCGGACACGGCAAAAATTGACAAGTAGTTGGACAGCACGCCGGGATTGTCCCGCAGCAGGGCATACAGGGTAATGATGTGGCCCGCTTTCATGTTCTGGAAAGGCTGCACCGCATCCTTATACTTATAAAATGCGCTGCGGCTGATCCCCACCATGGCGGCAGCCTGTCCCACCGTGGCCGCCTCGCCCACTTGCAGCATACGCTTGGCCTCGGCCACCTTGACGAAGATTTCCGGCAGCGCGTCGGCAGACACGATAAAATACTTTTTCTTTTCCATAGCTCGTTCCTCTCCGGCGGGCCCACCCGCACAGTTCCCCGCTTACATAGCCGCTTAACACTGTAATGGTAGCATATTCCGTGGTTTTTGACAAGGGCAAAATTGGAAAGAAGGCGATCCCTCTGTACCAACGTGAAAAGACATTTCTGCTCCGTGCGGCCTATGCAGCCACCCTGCTGGCGCTGGGCTGGCTGACGCTGCGCTACCTTCTGGTATGGCTGCTGCCGTTTCTGCTGGCGCTGGGCTTTGCCGCGATGATGGAGCCGCTTATTCTGCTGTGCCGGCGAAAAATGCATCTTCGGCGCAGCTTTCTGGCCGCCGTTGTGACACTGGCGCTGCTGGCGCTGGTGATCACGCTGGGCGCCGCGCTGGTGGGGCAGCTGCTGCGTCAAGCCAATGAGCTTTTAAACCGGCTGCCGGAGATTCTGGCCGGATTCCCCCTGCTGGCAGACCGCATCGCTGCACGGCTGTACAGCTTCTGTGCCGACTGCCCGGACGGTATCCGGCAGTGGGTCACCCAACTGCTGGACGGCGCCGGTCAGGCGCTCTCCGATGGGGCTGTCTCCCTTTCCTCCACTGCGCTGCGGCTGCTGACGACTGCGGTGGCCGCGCTGCCGCAGGTAATGCTGTTTTGCGCCACCACGGCGCTGGCCCTTTTCTTCACCTCCGCCGCTTATCCCAAGCTGACCGCCTTTGTCTGCCGTCAGCTATCGCCGCACGCGCTGGCCACCGTCCGCGGCATTAAGGCCAGCCTTCTTACCACCATGGCAAAATGGCTGCGTGCTCAGTGTGTTCTGGTGATCATCACTTTCTTTCAGTTGCTGTCCGGCCTGCTGCTGATCCGCCAGCCCTATGCCCTGCTGCTGGCGGCGGTTATCGCGTTTATCGATGCGCTTCCCGTGTTCGGCACCGGCACCGTGTTGCTGCCATGGGCGGCGCTGTGCTGTCTGGCCGGCAGCTTTCCAAAGGGGATCGCCCTTACGGCGCTGTATCTGGTCATCTGGCTGGTACGCAGCATTATGGAGCCGAAGCTGATGGCAAAAAGCGCAGGCCTTCCGCCGCTTCCGGCGCTGGCTGCCATGTATGTAGGCTTTTGTGCCATGGGGGTGGCCGGTATGATCCTCGGCCCGATCCTGCTGCTGCTTATAAAGCAGCTCCATGACGGCGGCTACCTCCGTCTGTGGAAATAATTGCTTTTGTGGGGAATCTATGGTATACTCCCTCTTTAGAGAATGGAAAGGGGGCGTTTTTCATGCCGCAGCAGCGCAAAGCCGATCTGGCACTGGTGATGGTCACCCTGTTCTGGGG
>CAKTGD010000004.1 GCA_934561335.1 uncultured Oscillospiraceae bacterium | reverse complement strand
GCAAGCGCATCAAGCTGGCTGTGCCCATCTTCGCGCTGGTCATCGCCATCCTCGTGTTCGCCAAGGTCAACAACGACGGCTTCATGATCCTGTGGCGTTACTTCGCATGGGCCAACCAGACCCTGTCCCTGTTCGCCTTCCTGTGCATCACTGCGTGGATGTTTGAGAACGGCAAGGGCAAGTGGGCATGGATCCCCATGATCCCCGGCTGCTTCTACACCTTCATCTGCGTCACCTACATCGCCAACGCCCACATCGGCTTCAACATCCCCTGGACGCCCGCCTACATCATCGGTGTGGTGTGCGCCGCCGCCTATGTGGTGGGTTGCTGCGTGTACGGCAAGAAGCGTGCTGCTAAGCTGTCTGCCAAGGTATAATCTGTCTGCATGCTGTGTGCATAATATTGTAATAAAAGGTCGCTGCCCGCTTTATACGGGCAGCGACCTTTTCATCTTAGTCGATCGAGCTGTTTTTTGATGAAACTCTTACTTTTCCTTGTAATACAGGCGGCAATGGCAATAGCCTTCAAAATCAGGATCTGCAATCTGGTCACGAAACTCCTGGCACATGCAGATATTCTCCGGCGTCTTTTGCAAGCGGCAGGGACAGTAGCCATCCTTGCGTTTCAGCCCCTCCCGAATGGCGGCCACTACCTTTGGATCGTCATTGAAGCGGATCTTCATTGCGTTCTCCTTTGCAGCGTTACTCGGCAAACCAGTCTTTGCAGAACTGTGCCAGTGCGGGGACCAATTTTTTAATCTCGTGGTACGTGGTATTGATACACAGGTGATAGGCTTCCTTACTGCCCCACTTGGTATCGGCATACATCAGATGGTTCTGGGTACGCTCTTTGTCGATACGGCGGATGGCTTTTTCCATCTCGTTCCGGGTCAGGTGCTCACCCTCCGGCGCACGCTTCATGCAGCGCTCAACCTTGGCCTCCATATCCGCATAAACGAACAAATTCAGCGGATGATAGTCCTTCAAAATCACATCGGCACAGCGCCCAACGATCACACAGTCTCCCTGCTGGGCAAATTTTTCCAGCAGCTGGCGCTGCGCCACCGCTACACGAATTGGCTGATCCATTACGGTAACAGGCATCATGGCCAGACGGTGGCCGATCGTCATGGGATAGGCTGCCTCGATGCACTTCTCCCCTACGTTGGCCACATAATCAGCGTTCAGCCCATTCTCCTTGGCAATCATCTCGATGATCTGGTGGTCATAGCACGGAATATGCAGGGCATCAGCCAGACGCTTGCCAAGCTCACGGCCGCCGCTTCCGAACTCACGACTGATGGTAATAATCATTTCACTATCACTCCTTCATCTGCAATCGAAATCAATATTCATAGCAGCTTCCGCCCACAAACTCACGCACCAGCGAGTTCTGAGGCACATAAGGGCAATGCAGGGGCGGTACACCGCCGACAACCTTCATCAGATCCGTCAAGCCGTGGGACTCTAAGAATTCCGGCGTCATTTCCTGACGGAATCCGGGGATTTCACTGAGATACTTTGCCACGATACACGGCTCATAATCATGGAACGTGTCAATATGAATCGCGGCATTTCCCTTATAGGGCTGGATATAGTTGACCTCGCCGCGATCCACACTTTCGGCGCGCTCCACCGTCTGGGCGATACTGTGTCCACGGGTATTATAGTCACGAATCATACGGCGGGCCACTCGCAGCTGCTCAGGACGGACAATCTTATCGTCATTGGTAATAATACGGGTACGAGGCGCCACATAAACGCCGTTGGCTACACCGCGGATTTTATCAAAAATCAACGGGTTGAGCATATGAATACCCTCAGCGATAATAACGGCATCGCTATAGCCCTGTATTTTTGTATAACCGCCGGTGACACCGTTCTTGAAATCATACCAGGGGATATCCACCTCTTTCCCATCCATCAGCTGGCTGATACAGGAAATCAGGCTGTCCACATCCACACAATAGGGAGATTCCCAGTCCGTCAGTTCCGGCGGACGGCGATCCAGCGGCAGGAAGAAGTTATCCATATGGATGACGCAAACCTTAACGCCCAGATTCTTCAGATAATCCTCCAGACGCAGGGCGGTGGTCGTTTTTCCGGAGCCAGAGGGACCTGTCAGCGCCACAACGGGACGTTCCTGCCGGTTGGACAGAATGGATGCGGCCGCCGCGCTGATTTTATCGTGAAAGACTTCCTCACAGCGCAGCACAAATTGTGTCTCATTGCTCATGGCGCTGTTGATATTTTCCAGATCGATAACTCGCATTACGCGTGCTCCCTTCAATAATTGATCGTAATACAGTATACCATATTTTTCACACCGGCGCAAGAAAAAGCCGCAGGATCGGGTTCAATGCGGAAGGATTATCGAAAATCCTGCCCATTCCCATCCAGAATCGCCCGACGGCGTACACGGACAAAATCCGGCGTCAGCTCCGGCAGATAGGCGGCAATCGCCTTTTCGATCAGCTGGGGATTCAGTCCTGGGTTTTGCGCCTGCACGGTGATATCGATGAACACATTGTGCCCATCCGCCGTAACCACGGCATTGCGGATCATGGGCGCAATATCCACATCCGCCATTTCCTTGCGCTTGGTGCGCTTTTGAATGATCAGTTCCTTGCGTGCCAACAATGCTGTTAGCCGGGCGGCGGCGTTTTCCGGTACGCCGCAGTCATATTCCAGCGTCACATCGGCGCGAAGGCTGTCCAGCTCACGGATCGGACGCCTGGCCTCGTAGCAGGCAAGAACGCGGATGCCGGTCGGCATACCGGTGTTTAGCTTTTCCGCGATACCGCTGCCGTCGCTATCCTGCGTGACCTCGAAATCCAGCAGCTCACAGTCGCTGCTCTGCCCCACCGGCAGGGGCAGCACAATGGAAATAATGGGATGGGGATGATAGCCCTGGGTATGCTTGATATCCAACTCCGTGCGGGGAAAACACCGCTGGAAGGTTCGCATCAGATCAAGGTGGGAGATATAGGAGGCCTGTGCCTCCTTGACAAACAGCAATCTCAGTTTAGACATCGCACTTCCCTCCTACCAGCTTGTTGGCGCCGCAGCCGTTGCAGTGCGTGCGGCAGTCCGGCGTAGTAACGCCGGCCACGGCGTTTTCATGCTCACGCCACAGATACGTTCTGCTCACACCGCTGGAGATCATATCCCAAGGCATGACTTCATCCTTTTCCCGGCGGCGATAGGCGTAAAATGCCGGATCCACGCCGCACTCATCGAAGGCCTCCCGCCAGCGCTCCAGAGAGAAATACTCCTCCCATGCGTCAAGATGTCCGCCTTTACGCCATACGGCTTCCAATACATTGCCAAGCTTACGGTCGCCGCGGGCCAGCACCGCCTCGATAAAGGAGGTCTGGCCGTCGTGCCAGTTATAGGTGACGGTTTTTGTGGTCATATTCTCACGCAGCAGCTGTACCCGGCGCTCATATTCTTCCCGGGTGATCTGTGGTTCCCACTGGAAGGCCGTGTGGGGCTTGGGGACAAAATAGGAGGTAGATACCGTGATCCGAACGCCCCGCTGCTTGTTGGGAGCGCTTTCCCGCCATGCATGCATAACGCGGGCTGCCACATCGGCAATACCCAGCACGTCCTCATCTGTCTCGGTAGGCAGACCCAGCATGAAGTAAAGCTTCACTGCATTATACCCACCGGCAAAGGCAGTATGGCAGGAGTTCAGCAGATCCTCCAGCGTCACATTCTTGTTAATCACATCACGCAGCCGCTGCGTTCCGGCTTCCGGCGCAAAGGTAAGACCGGTTTTTCTGCCCTTTGCCAGACGCTGCATCAATTCCATAGAGAAGTTGTCCGCCCGGAGAGACGGCAATGACAGGTTGACATGACGGCTCTCGCAGAAGGGTTCCAGCTGGTCGCACAGCTGTGTCAGCGGCGGATAGTCACTGGTGCTGAGGCTGGAGAGCGTTACCTCCTGATAGCCGGAATCGTTGCAGGCGTCCAAACAGTACTGGGCACACAAGTCGCGGCTGCGGTTGCGCACAGGGCGGTACACGTAGCCTGCCTGACAAAAGCGGCAGCCGCGGATACAGCCGCGGAACAGCTCCAGCATCACGCGATCCTGCACGATCTCGGTGCTGGGCACGATGGTATTGACCGGGAAATACGCCTTGTCCATATCGTGTACGATACGCTTGGTCACCACAGCAGGTGCGCCGTCGCGTGGCGTAATAGCCTTCACTGTTCCGTCGGCATGATAGGAAATATCGTACAGGCTGGGCACATAGATACCGTCCAGCTGGGCGGCGGCACGGAGAAAGGCCGCTTTGCTCCATCCTTCCCGGCGTGCTTTGCGATGCAGCTCCACCAGCTCTACGGTAATGTCCTCGCCCTCACCCAGACTGACAAGATCAATGAAATCGGCGATCGGCTCAGCGTTGTACATGGCGGTGCCGCCGGCGATCACCAGCGGTGTCAGGCTATCACGCTGAGCGCTGCGCAAAGGAACCCCGGCCAGATCCAGCATATTGAGAATCGCGGTAAAGGCCATCTCATAGCCTACGGAAAAGGCGATCATATCAAAATCTGCAATGGGGTCGCCAGACTCCAGGGCAAAGAGCGGCATACCCGCTCTGCGCATCTCCTCCTCCATGTCGCCCCACGGGGCAAAGACACGCTCGCACCACACGCCCTCCATGCGGTTCATGACGCCGTAGAGAATCCGCATGCCCAGATTGGACATACCAATTTCATAGGTATCAGGAAAACAGAAGGCAATTCGAGTATCTACCTGCGCTTTGTCCTTGATGACCGCATTATATTCGCCGCCCACATAGCGGGCAGGCTTCTGCACGCGGGGCAGGATTCGTTCCAGCTTTTTATTCACAGTCGTTCTCCTGTTGTTTATCAGAATATCTTTTTATTTTACCTTCTTTGCAGCAGTTTGGCAACCCCTATTTGCCGCCATGGCGCGCCACAGCAGTCCGACTGCCGCCAGCAGCAGAAAGGGACTTCCTCCCACCCACAGCGCCGCAGCGGCTGTCAGCGTCAATATCGCGGCCATCCCAAGGCTCACCAGACCTGTAACGCGGTCGGCGGTGTACGGCTGCGTCAGCCATGCCGTCAGATTCCATAGGATGCTGCCTCCGTCCAGCGGAAGGATCGGCAGAAGGTTGAATATGCCCAGCACCAACTGTGCTCCGGCAAAAAGGTACAGTATCTCCCACTGACGCCCGCCGTAGGCCAGCGGCAGCGATAGCAGCAGATTGGCTGTCGGCCCAGCGGCGGCAGCCAGCAGTTCCCCACCATAAGACAGCCGCCCCATAACCTGCATCTCCGCGCCCGAAGCCGTGATGTGCAGCGCTGTGACGCGGCCATGCAGCAAGTACAGCGCCGCACAATGTCCCAGTTCATGACAGAGTGCCGCAAATAGCAGTGCGCCCAGCAGCAGCGGCGAGAAAAACAGCAAGAATACCGCCAGCAGCACCAGCGCCGACGGCGTAATATGAACGGAAAATCCGCCTTTATGACACATAATAGATGGGATTGAGATAGACACTGTTGTGGTGCAGTTCAAAATGGAGATGTGGGCCGGTAGCATCGCCTGTATCCCCCGCCTCGGCAATCGGATCCCCCACTTTGACGGTCTGCCCGGTTGAGGCGTTGATGCGGCTGCAATGGGCATACAGTGTGGTAAATCCACTCGCGTGGGTCAATTCTACGTATTTTCCCAGTTCACTGCTCTCGGCCACAGCGGTAACCGTTCCGGCGGCAAAGGCACCGATCACCGTTCCCTTTTCGCACGCAAGGTCAATGCCGTAATGAAATCGCTCTGTCCCCTGTACCGGATGATCCCGGTAGCCAAAAGCAGAGCTAACGCGTCCCTCTACCGGAGCGGCGTAGGCAAACCCCAGCACCTGCTGGAGCATATCCACTCTCTGGGGTGTCACGCCGCTGCCATATACTACAGCGTTTCTATCGGTTTCGCGCTCGGCAGGCACTTTTTGCGGGCCGAATACCGCAGTATATACATCCGTGATGGTATCAGCCAGATCTTCGCCGCCAACAGCACGGCCCACAGAGGAAAAAGCCGCGACAAAATCCGTATTTTCCCCGATCAGATCCAGCAGCTTGCCGCCATAATGCTGTGCTGCTTCCGGCAGGGTCAGCTTTACCGCTACCACAGTGACAAGCACAATTGCACTGGCCACCATCTGTAAAAGCTTGCTGTGCCTCGCTGCCGGCTGCTGCCGCTTCCCTTTTGGCGCTGCACGCCTCCCTGTCGGGCGCGGCGTTACTCTTCTGGACTGGATTCTCTTCCCCTTTGCCATAAAACTTCCCCCCTTTTGTGTCACTGTATGCTTTCCAAAAGCAAAAAAGACGGAAATTTTTATTATCAAGGTCTGCGAGCATTACCGCAACTACCTCATCCGCCAGCGTAACCGGGATGAACGTTTCGCCCCTGCCTATCGCGTTATCCTAAGTTTGCGCATCCACACGCCGCTTGGCGGCCCATGCGATCACAAAGGTCACGACCTGCGCGATGGGTGTCGCAAGCCAGACGCCGACCAGCTTCAGCATTGGCGGCAGGATCAGAAGCAGCAGCAGCGTACAGACCGGCTCGGCATACACGAGAAGATAGGACAACCCGTTCTTTTCCGTTGCGTAGAAGTAGGACGTCGTAATACGGACAAACGCCAGCAACAGCAGCGGCGCAAGGAAAAGCGGCAGATACCGGATGACCCCGGCATTTGCCTCCGCCGAAGCGCCGAACAGCATGCCGATTTTTGCTCTTGCAAGATAGACACCGATCGTGCAGACTACCGTGATCACAACGGCGGTCAGGTACGCCAGCTTTCTGGCAGCCTGAACGGAATCTTGGTTATTCTCTCCGTAATACTGGCTGATCAGCGGTTGACTGCCGTCGCCTACCCCTTGCAGCAGCAGATAGAGAATCGCGGTAATATACCCAATGCAGCCGTAAACCGCAACCGCCTGTTCGTTCCCATACAGAAGAAGAAAACGATTGATAAGAAGCATCGTGATGATGGAAGAAAAGGTCAAGCCGAAGGGCGAGATCGCAACGATGAGGACATTTTTCCAAAGACTGCATAGCTCCCGCAGCCCCGGCAGGCGGAAGCCGCTCCTCTTTACAGCAAAAAAGATGACTGCCACGGTCATGGTCATGGCCTGTCCGATAATGGTCGCCCAAGCAGCGCCGGCCATTCCCCAGTTCAAGGCCCACACGAAGGCATAGTCCAAGACAATGTTTGTTGCAAATCCGAGCGTCATCGCGATCATGGCAACAGTTGCCCCGCCCATGTTGCGGATAAACGGGACGAAGCCGGTTGCCAAAAGCTGAAAGACAGTACCCAGCGCAATGACGCGGGCATACGCAGTGCAGAGCGTGAGCATATTGCCTCTTGCACCCAACAGATGAAGAATCGGCTCAGCAAACGCAAATAGAATCGCCGTCAATAAACCAGCCGTCAACAGCATCAGCAGCGTTGTACCCGCAAAGCACTCCTGCCGCTTTTTGCTTTCACCCTGCGCGCTCAGGATCGTAAAACGAATCGCGCCCGACAGGCCAAGCCCCGTGCCGATCGCTCCCACCAGCGCGGAGATCGGATAGCCCAATGTGATGGCGGTCAATCCCGTATCGCCGAGGCTTTGCCCGATAAAGAAGCCATCGACAATGGTGTAAACCCCCGACAATGCGAATGCGAGGATAGACGGAATGACATAAGAAAAGAATTTCTTATTCAGTGCGGTGTTCATTTGCCTGTTTCTCCATTTCTTTTTCAAAAACAAGATTGAATAGCGTGATAGCGTCCGTCATCTGTTTCATACGCTCTGCGCCCATGATGTCGAACACCCGCTGCTCCAGCGTGTGCAGCGGAGAAAGCACCTCCGCTGCATAGCGCGTCCCCTTCTGTGTCAGGCACACTTTTTTCTCACGGTGATCCGATTCCCCGGCATGGAGGGACACAAGCCCCTCCGCTTTCAGCGCCCGCATGACGGTGCTCACCGTCTGCTTCGACAGTCCGGCGTAATCCGCTATGGCCTTTTGTGTGATCGGCGCGTGCGCCTGTATGGCATATAAAACGATCACGCGGTATTGATTCTGCCCTGCGGCGGCACACCATGCCGTATATAGCGCGTTTGTCCGTCCCCACGCTTCCCACATCTGATCTGCATCGAGCTTCACGGTTATTCCTCCTATATTGGTATTTGTGAGGACTATTATAGGGCCTTTGAAAGAGAAGTCAACCCTCTCTTTCGGAACGAATGAAAAAACACCGCATAATGGAAAGGAGCAGGCATACGCCCGCTCCCGCAAAACCGTATCAAGATAGAAAAATCGAGTGGTCATAAGTGAAATCCCTTATGACCACTCGATATGGTCGGAGTGGCGAGACTTGAACTCGCGGCCTCTTGGTCCCGAACCAAGCGCGCTACCAGCTGCGCTACACCCCGTCAGCTTTTCCATTATAAGAAGTATTTCCGCTTCTGTCAAGAGCTAAATACCGATTTTATTTACAAAATTCTGTCAGGCAGTCAAGCAAGGGGACGGAGGATGATGCGTATCATCCTCCGTCCCAATCCTTTTGCTTTATCGATTCTGCTGCCATTCTTTTAATGGCTTCAATTCCTCATATAACCGGACATAACTGTTGTGACGGCTTGCGGGAATCTTCCCTGCCCTGACAGCTTCCAGCACAGCGCAGCCTTTTTCCTTGACGTGCTGGCATCCTGCAAAGCGGCAGCTATCCAGATAGGGAATAAACTCCGTAAAAGTTTCCGGCAGATGTTGCTTCAACTCCCACTCCAAAGACTGGGCATCAAACGAAGAAAATCCCGGCGTATCAATCACATAGGTGGTATCATCCAATGGGAACAGCTCCACATGGCGCGTTGTGTGACGGCCGCGCCCCAGTGCTTTGCTGACCTCCCCTACCGGCAGATTGAATTGCGGTGCAAGAGCATTGAGCAGACTGGACTTTCCAACGCCGGAATTGCCTGTCAGCACGCTGAGCTTGCCGTGCAGCGCCTGATAAAGGGCAGCAATCCCCTCCCCGGTGACAGCGCTGACACGCAGCACAGGAATGGCGGAAGACCGGTAGATTTCATACAGCCCGTCGGCTGGGTCCAAATCGTACTTATTCAGCACGACCAGCACCTGACATCCTTTCAGCACCGCAATAGCGCTGATCCGGTCGATCAGGTAAGGGTCCGTAACCGGAAGCGCGGCGGAGGCAATGACGACCAGCTGATCCACATTGGCGGCGGCAGGACGCTGAAACTCACTGCGGCGCGGCGCAATCGTTTGCACGATACCTTCCCCGCCCCCCAGCTCCTGTACCTCGACCCAGTCGCCTACCAGAGGGCTTGTCCCCTCCTTGCGGAACTTACCGCGCGCCCGGCATTGCAGCACACTGCCATCGATATTCACGTAGTAAAAGCCGCTGAGGGCCTTTTCGATTCTACCCCTTTTCAAAAGCTGATCACCTGCGAATCAGTCGCTATTCCGTTAATGCGGGCAAACACCGTGGAGGCCGTGCCGGACTTGCCTTCAAAATCATAGGCAACCGCCGCGTCTGAGCCGCTGAATATCTTTGTGTCAACCACCTGATCATCCATGACGAACTCCACGCGGATCGTATCCTCTTCACTGAATTCATCCGGAATCAGGAACTCCACTCGCACGCTACGCATTTCGTTGGCCATGGTTCCATAGACGGTGAAAACGATCTCCGTGCCGCCCTGCACCGTTGTGCCGTTCAGGATACTCTGCTCAACCACATCGCCCTCGTTGGCGGTGGGATCATAGTAGCGGTATTCCGGCGAACCTACCTTGAGGCCCAGCTTCTCTGCCTCATTTTTGGCGCGCTCATAGCTCATACCCACAAAGGTGGGGACGGTGATCTTTTCTGCACCCTTACTGACGATCAGTGTGACGGTATCGCCCTTTTGCAGCACGGTTCCCAGCTTTGGCTGGGTTTCCATGATTTGTCCCACCGGATACTCATCGGAAAAGGCCTCTTCCCGCATCACGTTCAGGTTCAGATCATACTGCTGAAGCTTGATTTTCGCCGTCTGGTACACGTTCCCCAGCAGATCCGGCATGGTAACCTCCTGCCGCTCTGCACAGACATAAACCTGAATCACCAGATTGCTGCGGCGTTCCGCATCGGCGGCAGGATCCTGCTGCACAATCTGACCGGGCTGGTAATTGCTGTCGCTCATCGTGCCGACAACTTCAATGGTAAAAATATCCTTAACGGTATCCAGTGCGTTGGCCTCTTCCACCGTATAACCCAGGATATTAGGCACCTTGTGGGCCTTGTTCTTGCTGCCGCCACCGCCAAATTCGGTGAAAATTGCTGCAAAAATAACGACGATCAGCGCCACCGCCGCCACAAGAAGTCCGGCCAGACGCTTATTGTTGCGGAAAAATGCAACGAACGACGGTTCATGCGGTTCATCTTCCGTCTCTGTCTGACGCTTTTTCACAGCGGCAGACACCTGCTGCACAGGCAGCTGGCTTGTAGGCTGGCTGTCCACTCCGGCAGACAGCTCGGTGCGGATATACTCCATATCCACAGAAGGGTCCTTGCGGAACTTTTCCAGATCCGCCAGCATGGCGTCCGCACTCTGGTAACGCTTGTTCAGATCCGGGTTCATGGCCTTCATGCAGATCAGCTCCAGCGCCTCCGGAATCTCAGGATCAATCTCCCGTGGATTCAGCGGAACGCTGCTGAGGTGCTGAATGGCAACGGAAACGGCACTATCTCCCTCAAAAGGCAAACGGCCGGTCAGCATCTCGTAGAGCACCACGCCGGCGCTATAAATGTCGCTGCGCGCATCCAGGCGTTCACCCTTTGCCTGTTCCGGGGAGATGTAATGAACGCTGCCCAGCGCCTCCTGTGCCAGCGTCTGATGCGCGTCAGCCAGACAGGCGATTCCGAAATCGGCGACCTTCACGCTGCCATCTCGCAGCACCATAATATTCTGCGGCTTGATGTCGCGGTGAATAATGCCGCGGCTGTGGGCATGGCTGAGCCCGCGCATGATCTGCGTAATAAAATGCAGCGCCTCCCGCCAGTCCATATGGCCGCGGCGCTCCATATATTGCTTGAGGGTAATGCCATCAATCAGCTCCATGACGATATAATCAATACCATGGGAGCTGGAAACATCATAGATTGAGACGATATTGGCATGACTCAGCTGGGCAACCGCCAGAGACTCGTCCCGGAAGCGGCGGCGGAACTCTGCATTCTCCGCCAGATCGCTTTTCAGGATTTTAATGGCCACAAGCCGATTCAGGCGATGACACTTGGCCTTATACACATTGGCCATGCCGCCTGAACCGATCAATTCCAGCAGTTCATAGCGGTTATCCAGCATTTTTCCAATGTACTGATCCATCTGCGGTCATCTCCTTTCATAAGTTTTGCAGCAGAACGACCGTAACGTTATCCGGCGCTCCCTGCTCTTTTGCTGCGGCCATCAGCCGGTCAAGACAGCCATCCAGATCACTTTCGTGCATGACCTCAAACAGCATTTCCTGATCGCTGACCGTATTGACCAGCCCATCCGTACACAGCAGCAGAAAATCACCCTGCTGCCAGGAAACCGAAAAGCAGTCCGTTTCCACATCGGCATCCGGACCGAGTGCGCGGGTAATCAGATTGCGGCTGGGATGACGGCGGGCCTGCGCTTGTGTAATATCCCCACGCTCCACCATATTTTCCACCACAGAGTGATCCCGCGTTACCTGCCGGATCCCCTCGCTGTCAATGAAATAGCAGCGGCTGTCTCCCACATTGAATACCATGGCCTCGGCATCACGGCAAACGGCGCAAACCAATGTCGTGCCCATATGAGAAAGCGTTTCATCCGCATCGGCTATGGCACGGATGGCCTGATTGGCCTGCGCAATGCCACGCAGCGTTTCTTTCCGGATATGCGGCCAGCTCATGCCGGGGCGCAGCGCGGCACGCAGCTGCCGCAAAAGCGTTTCCACGGCCACCGTACTGGCAGTATGGCCGCCATTGGTGCCGCCCATTCCGTCACAGACCACCGCCACCGTGCAATCCGCAATTACGGCGGTAGCATAGGCGTCCTGATTCTCGCGGCGCACAAGGCCTGTGTCGGTAATCCCCCAGATCCTCATGCTCTTCCCTCCTCCATGGCCTTGCGGCGCAGTTGGCCGCAGGATGCGTCAATATCACCGCCGAGACTACGGCGCACCGTGGCAGTGATCCCATGCGATTCCAGCCGCTTTTGAAAAGCCGCTGTGCGGCGGCTGGGCTTGAAGGGACTTTCCACCACTTCGTTCAGCGGGATCAGATTCACATGGCCGGGCATCCCCTTGATACGCTGGGCAATCAGATCGGCCTGCCAATCATGATCGTTGACCCCATCGATCATTGCATATTCAAAGCTGATACGGCGGCCGGTTTTATCAAAATATCGATGGCAGGCCGCAAACAGCTCCTCTACATCATATGCCCGGTTCACCGGCATTATTTTCGAGCGGGTCTCACTGTCCGGCGCGTGAAGGGAAACCGACAGCGTCAACTGTAGGTTCAGCTCTGCCAGCGCGTCAATCTGGGGCACGATACCGCAGGTGGACAGGCTGATATGACGCATACCGATATGTAATCCGTCTGTACTATTGACCAGCTCAAGAAACTTCAGTACATTTTCTTTGTTATCCAGCGGTTCTCCGATCCCCATCAAAACAATATTGGAAATGGGCAGCCCGCTGTCAAGCTGGGTAAAGAGCACCTGATCGAGTATTTCAGATGGTGTTAAGTCCCTCACCTTGCCAGCTATTGTGCTGGCGCAAAATGCACAGCCCATGCGGCATCCCACCTGCGAGGAGATGCACACAGTGTTGCCATGGTGGTAGCGCATAAGTACCGTCTCAATACAGTTGCCGTCACCCAGTCGCCAAAGATATTTAACCGTACCGTCATGCCGGGAGACCTGCTTACGCTCCACAGTGGGAGCGGTAATCACACACTGCTGTTCCAGCTTCTGACGCAGAGGCTTACTGAGATTGCTCATCTCCTCAAACGACCTCACGCCTCGGTGAAGCCATGTGAACACCTGCTTTCCGCGGAAAGACGGCTCGCCCATCTCCAGCAGAAGTTGTGTGATCTCCTGAAGATTCAAAGATTTGATATCGGTCATAGCCTTACTCCTGCTTTTGCATTCGGCAAATATAAAAGCCGTCTGTTCCCCAGCGCTGGGGCCACAGCGTCAGATGACCGTCACACCCGCCAATGGGGGTGGGCAGTACGAAAGGTGTCAGCCGGAAATCAGGATGTACCCGCAGGAACCATGTAATGACCTCCTGATTTTCCTCCGGCAGCACGGTGCAGGTGGAATAAACCAGTGTGCCGCCGGGGCGAACATAGCTGGCGGCATTTTCCAGAATCGCCCGCTGCTCCTGTGGCAGCCGCGCCAACTCCTTCGGACTTTTGTAGCGGATATCCGGCTTCTTACGGATGATTCCCAGCCCCGAGCAGGGCACATCCGCCACCACCAGATCCGCCTGCGCGATCCATGCCTCATGGCGCTCGCGGCCATCGGCCAGCGCGGTTCGGATCGATTGAAGGCCGAGACGTGCCGCACCTTTTTCAATCAGCTTCAGCTTGTGGGGATGGACATCACAGGACAGGATATCCCCGCGGTCATGCATGTCAATGGCCAGCGCGAAAGACTTGCCGCCCGGCGCCGCGCAGACATCCAGCACGCGGTCAGTCTCCTGCGGCGCGGCAACGGTGGCCACCAGACGGGCGGCAGCATCCTGCACGGTAAAGAGCCCATTGCGAAAAGCGCGTAATTCCTCCAGATCACCGGTACCGCTGATTTCAAAGCAGCCGGGCATCCAAGGATGGGGCGCAACACTGATACCTGCCGTGTGCAGTTCTTTTTCCAGCGCCTCCGGACTTATCTTCATGGTATTGGTTTGTATGGTGGTGGGCACGATTTCATTGTTGCAGCGCAGATATTGCTCCGCTTCCTCCGCCCCAAGGATGTCGATCAAACGCGAAACCAACCACTTGGGATGGCTGTATCGCAGCGACAGATAGTCCGCCGTGCTCCCCTTCGGCAGCTCCGGCATATCCAGCCAGTTGTTCACAAATTTGCGAAGCACGGCATTGACCATACCGGCGGCGCGGGGCCGACCGTGACGCTTTGTCATCTCCACCGCCTCGTTGACTGCGGCACGGTGGGGAATCTTATCCATAAACAGTATCTGATAGGCGCCGATCCGCAGGATATTCAGGATCAGCGGCTCCAGCCTCTCCGCCTTCTGGGTACACCAGAGACTGATGTAGTAATCCAGATACATGCGGTTCTGGATCACACCGTAAGCGATCCGGCTGGCCAGCGCCGCATCACGGCTGTCCAAACCGTTTTTGGCGATGGTGCGCTTGAGGCTGCCATCGGACCACGCATTGGCTGCGGAGATCCGCATCAGAACCTCCAGCGCTGTATCGCGTGCATTCCCTTTCTGATTCCCGCTCATAGGCACGCCTTTATCGGATGTCCGGCCAGATAGGCGGCGGCGGTCATCCGCTTGCCGCCCTGAGGCTGTAACTCCAGAATCTCCAGCACGCTGCCATCACCGCAGGCGATGGCAAGCCCTTTTTTATCCGCCTGCACAACAGTTCCGGGCGCGGAGGCCGTACCGCCGCCAACGGCAGTGCGGTATACCTTGACCGTGCTGCCGCCCAGCATCATCGTGGCGCAAGGCCAGGGGATCAGACCGCGCACCTGATCGTGCAGCTGCTGTGCCGGTTTGGAAAAGTCCATCGGGCTGAGGGACTTATCCAACATAGGCGCATAGGTGAATTGCGCGTGATCCTGCTGCGTGCGCGTGGCAGCGCCGCTTTGCAGGTCGCTGACCGTTTGCACCAAAGCATCGGCACCCAGCAGCGCCAAGCGCTGCGTCAGTGTCTGGGCATCCTCGTTCGGATCGATAGGCGTTTCGGCCACGCGGATAATATCTCCTGCGTCCAGCTCGGCAGCCATATACATAATGGTGACGCCCGTTACCTTTTCACCGTTCAGAATGGCCCAGTTGATGGGGGCGGAGCCGCGGTATTTAGGTAAAATGGAGGAATGGACATTGATCGCGCCGTAGGTCGGTGCGTTCAGAATTTCCTCCGGCAGAATGCGTCCATAGGCGGCCACCACGATCAACTCGGGCGCCAGCTCCCGCACCAGTGCCAAGGCGGTGCCGTCACGTAGCTTCAGCGGCTGGAATACCGGCAGATTCTGCGTCAATGCATATTCCTTTACAGGTGAGAAGGCAAGCTTGTGCCCGCGATTTTTCGGCTTATCCGGCTGGGTAAAGACGCCGCAGATATCGTGGCCTGCTTCGACCAGCGCTTTTAACGAGGCAACCGCGAAATCCGGCGTGCCCATAAATAAGATCCGCATGATTATTCGTCCTCGGTTTCTTCTTCGATCTCGTACTGATCGGCATGGTCGGCCAGCCATTTTTGCAGCTCATCGCCCTCCATCAGCCGGTCGGTATGCTCTACAAACAGATGCCCGTCCAGGTGCTCGATTTCGTGGCAGAAGCAGCGGGCCGTGATCCCCTCATCCTCCGTTTCAAACCACTGGCCGTTGCGGTCCTGCGCTCTGACCCGCACCAGATAGGGACGGGTAACCTCGCCATACTTGCCGGGAACGCTGAGGCATCCCTCCAGCGCTGTTTCCTCACCCTCCGTATAGATAATTTCGGGATTGATCAGCTCGATGATCTCATCATCCTCGTTCAATACAATGCAGACACGGCGCAGGATCCCCACCTGCGGAGCGGCAAGGCCCACGCCGCCGGCATCCTCCAGCGTTTCCGCCATGTCATCCAGTAATGTGTGCAGGCGATCGTTAAATTCCGTCACGCTGCGGCACACCTTTGTGAGGCACTCCTCACCCTGTACTGCGATTTTCCTAAGTGCCATGTTTTCTTACCTCTCATCCATCAAATTGCAATCTGTGTATATCTGCATATTGCGGTTTTCGCCGCGCTTTGAAAACTCCTTCATAAAGGACGACAACAGGCTGCGCAGTGTTTTGTCATTATGCCCGATCACCGTAACACGGTAGCGATAGCGGTTATTCAGCCTGACGACCGGCGCAGGGGCCGGGCCAAGAACCATCATTCCTTGATAGGCAGGCTCCTTTGCGGCAACCATCAGGCTGGCAGCAATCTCATGAATCGCACGGCGCACAGCAGACTCCTCCGGGCCTGAGACCGTGACCATCAATTGATCGGCAAAGGGCGGATCACGCCGCAGCTGCCGTAAGCGAATTTCACTGCGGTAAAACCGCTCATAATCCTGCGCGGCAGCAGCCTGAATCACATCGTTGTCCGGCGTATAGGTCTGAATAACGGCCCGCCCTTCCTTACTGCCGCGACCTGCACGGCCCACCACCTGCGTCAATAAGCTGAATGTTCGCTCAGGGGCACGGTAATGATCCACAAATAAAGAAAGATCTGCCGCCAGAACGCCGACCAATGTTACGTTTTCAAAATCCAAACCCTTTGCCACCATCTGGGTTCCGAGCAAAATCGGGATCTTCTTTTCATCAAACTCCCGCAGAATCGCCTCGTGCCCCGCGCCTACCGTATCGGCATCCATCCGCAGCAGCGGCGTGTCCGGAAACAGGCTATGCAATTCCTCTTCTACCCGCTGTGTGCCGAACCCTATGTGCCTTAGCGGTGTTCCACACTCTGGGCACTGAGATGGCGCGGGCTGTGAATGGCCGCAATAGTGACACATCAGCCGGCCATTGGCGCTGTGATACGTAAGGTATACGCTGCATCGGGGACACTGGGGAACAAAGCTGCAATTCGGGCACAATAGCTGGCGGCTGCTGCCGCGGCGGTTGAGAAAGAGAATGCTCTGCTCTCCCCGCTCTATGTTGGCTTTCAGCTCCTGATAGAGGGGCTGGCTGATAGCCGTCAGGTTCCCCTGCCGCAGCTCGCGGCGCATATCTGCGATAATAACATGGGGCAGCTGCTGGCGGTTATATCGTTGGCGCAGCAGCGCCAGATGATAGTCTCCCTGTTGGGCGTACCATGCCGATTCCACCGTAGGCGTGGCGGACCCCAACACCAGATGGCATCCTTCTGTTGCGCTGCGGTATTTGGCAATATCACGCGCATGGTAACAGGGGGCCCGCTCCGACTCGTAGGAGCTCTCCTGTTCCTCGTCCATAATAATCAAACCCAGATCATTCAGCGGCGCAAATACCGCGCTGCGCGTGCCCAATACCACGGTGGCCTCGCCCCGTCGAATCCGCTTCCACTGGTCGTAGCGCTCTGTCATACGCAGGCCGCTGTGCAGCAGCGCCACACGATTCCCAAAGCAGGCAGTAAAGCGCGCCATCATCTGGGGCGTCAGGGCAATCTCAGGGACAAGGATCATCACCGATTTTCCCTGCTCAAGCAGCGCCTGTGCCAAACGAATATACACCAGTGTTTTTCCGCTTCCGGTGACGCCATGCAGCAGCGTTACACCGCCTTCACCACGGTCAGCCCGGCTTAAAATTGCTTCATAGGCTTGCTGCTGCTCTTTGTTCAACGTAATGGGTTCTGCCTTTACAGAATATGTTCTGTCTGTAATACGATACGCTTCCTGCGTTTGCAGAGCGATAATGCCGCGCTTTTCCAGCGCGGTAACGGTCTGGCGGGAAACACCGGTAAAATAGCACAGATCGTGAACGGCGCTGTCCCCCTGCCGCAGCAAAAAATGAACCGCATCGCACATACGCGGCGACGTGAACTGATGGGACTGTGCCCAGTGCTGCGCCTCATCCGAGGAAAGCAGCAGCTTGGCCAGCTGCACCGTTTTATCCCGCACACTGCGTCGGCTGAGTGTCTGGTGAGAGACCAGCCCACGCTTTTCCAGACTGCGCAGAAGCGCCGGAGCCTGCTCGCCGCAGGCCTTTTGTATGGTATCCGTTTCCTGCGGACCGTCCAACAGCAGCTGATAGACCGCCTCTTCACGGGGCGGCAGCGCTGCATCAGGAAGCTTGCCCGTCAACCGCCACTGCTCACGGTAATGATACCATACGGCGGCAGGCAGCACAGTGCGAATGGCATCGTAAAACGTGCAGAAATACCGCTGACGCATCCACAGTGCCAACTTGATCTCACGGCGGGTAATCACCGGTTCGCCGTCCAGATTCAAACGCAGGGTTTTCAGCGCTGCGGCAGGGGTTCCCTGCTCCAGTCGAAGAACCACCCCTTCGCTTGTACGGTTTCCCCGGCCGAAGGGCGCCAGCACACGGCATCCCACGCTAAGCTCCATATCGGAGGGCACCAGATAGGAGTAGGGCTTATCGATAGCGTATGTCGCGGCTTCCACGGCGATTTTAGCAATCTGCATCGTCCCCACTCCCCTTGCGCATTATTCCTGAATGGAAGAATCGATGGTGCTGGCGTCAAATTTCCCGTCGGCAACCTCATTGATTGCCATGGTAACAGGCTTGTCGTCCAAATGCTCGCCGTTTACCTCGGCATCGGCGGCGATCTGACGTGCGCGGCGCGCCACCACGTTGACCATCATATAACGGTTAGGTACATAAGACGTAAGCTGATTCATTGCGGGATAAAGCATAGACATAACGATATATCTCCTTTTTTCTGTCGTTTTTTACTGATTCAAATCTGCAATACGGTCAACAGGGCGGCAGTGCTCGGCCAGCATAATGGCCTGAAGCTCTTTTACCGCATTATCCACCGTATCGTTGATAACAAAATAATCATAGTGGTCGGCGTTTTGCAGCTCAACCTTAGCGCGCAGAAGGCGCTTTTGTACTTTTTCCGGGGAATCGGTGCCTCTGGCGGACAGGCGGCGCTCCAGTTCTTCCCAAGACGGGGGCGCAATGAAGATGCGCACCACTTCAGGGCGTACCTCATGGACTTGCTGTGCACCCTGGATTTCAATATCCAGAATCACATCCTTACCGGCAGCCATTGCCTCATCCACATATCTTTTCGGTGTTCCGTAGAAGTTCCCCACATATTCGGCGTATTCCAGAAACTCGCCGTCCATGATCCACTGGCGGAAGGTCTCCGGCTCAATAAAATGATAGTCAACGCCGTGTCTCTCACCCGGCCGCGGTGCACGTGTGGTAGCGGATACGGAGAAATACAAATCATTCCGATCCTGAAACAGCGCCCCGAGAACCGTGCTCTTTCCTACGCCGGATGGGCCGGAAATAATAAATGTTTTGCCTCTTTTCACCAACATTATCCCTCTTCCTCTATAAAATCCTGCGGTTTCATGCCAAGGCGCGGCGCTAAGCGCTCTGTGCTGAGTGCAGAGAGCACCACATGGTCACTGTCCATAATCAAAACAGACGCTGTTTTCCGTCCATAGGTTGCGTCAATCAGCATCCCCCGATCCCGGGATTCCTGCACCAACCGCTTGACAGGCGCGCTGTCCGGGCTGACAATGGCGATCAAACGCTGCAGTGACACCAGATTGCCAAAGCCGATATTTACCAACTGCATACCGGCCACCTCATTCAATGTTCTGCACCTGTTCGCGGATCTTTTCCACCTCGGCCTTCATGTTGACCACATCCTGCGTAATGCTCAGGTCATTACACTTTGAGCCGATGGTATTGCACTCGCGGTTGACCTCCTGAATCAGGAAATCCAGCTTGCGGCCGATGGGTTGGTCGCTTTCCAGCATGGTGCGCAGCTGCGCAATATGACTGCGCAGACGGACGGTCTCTTCATCAACCGCGATCTTGTCCGCAAAAATGGCAGCCTCTGTCAAAATCCGGCTCTCATCAATGGTGGTAGATTGCAGTACCTCCTGCATGCGGGCCATCAGCTTTTCACGGTACGCCGTCACCGTCTGGGGAGAGCGCTCCTCCACCTTGCCCACCACCGATTCGATGGTGGCGACACGGCCGGCGATATCCTCGCTCAGCTTCCGCCCCTCTACGGCGCGCATACTGTTATAGGCGTCCAGAGATTCATCCAGAACGGTGCAGATATCCTCGGCCATGGCTTCCATATCCTCTTCCGCCTTTGTCACGGTCAGCACATCGGGGAACTTGGCCAATGCCATAGCTGTCAGATCGTCCTTCAGGCTGAACATCTCGCCGAGGCGGGAAAGTGCGTCATAATAACCACGGGCCAAAGGCTCATTCAGGGAAACCACCGTCTCATCCGCGCCGGTAGCGTCAATGGTGATAAAAACGTCCACCTTGCCGCGTGAAACCGCCTTCTGAACCCGTGCTTTCACGGCGTCCTCCACAAAAATATAGGTACGGGGCACCTTAACCGTGCAGTCCAGATAGCGGTTGTTGACGGAACGCACCTCTACGGTAATATCACGGCCGTGCAGCGTTTGCCGCGCCCGGCCATAGCCTGTCATACTTTTGACCACAGTAATATCCTCCCTTTCCGGCGGTCATGCCGCCGCGGTTCATTAACAACAGTACAGATATCCGCCGCCCGGGCAGCAGAACAGCGGCAGGCACAGGGGCAGACAGGGGTTCATCTGGCAGTTTCCGGTGCTGAAGGAGCCATAGCCGTCGGGCCGGTAGGCCGTCTGCCGGCCTTCCGCAATATCCAGCGCTCTTTGGTACTCGTCATTGTCGGGATCCATCTGCACAGCCGTCTGGTAGTAGCGCTTTGCCTCATCCATCCAGCCGCGTCTGGTATACAGCGCTCCCTTGAGGAAATTCCATTCGGCATTGTGATCCTGCATGGCGTTGAGCAACTCCTCCGCCAGATTCAGGTTGCCCTGCTGAATCGCCATCCGCACCCGCTGATAGGGGCCGGCATAGGATTGATAGCCGCCGGAATATCCGCCGCTCGCTCCGCCATAGGACGCGCCGTAACCGCCGCCGGAGGAACCCCGCTTACGGCGGCTCTGGATCTCCTCATAGGCCTCGTTGATCTCTTTCATACGCTCCTGCGCCAGGTCGGCCAGCGGATTATCATGATAATTGTCCGGATGGTATTTCCGGGCAAGATTGCGATAGGCTTTTTTTACCTCGTCATCACTCGCCGTGCTGGGCACGCCCAGCACCTGATAGGGATCACGCACCAAGGTGTCCCCCTTTCTTTCGTTGAACTTGCTTTTTTCGGTGGAAAGTGCCGTCCAAAACAGCGGTCCCCACTGCGTAAAGGCCCTGATAGACCGTGCTCTCGATCACAGGCCCGTATGCGCCGAAGTCCCATAGCTCAAAGGCGGCGGCCATTGTGCGAATGGAGTTGTCCAGCGTCTGGGACAGTTCCTGCCGCGCCGTGTCTGTCAGCGTATTACCGGGAAGCGCATAGCGCAAAGGCAGCGGATTATAGCTGCCGTATTTTATATCTTTTTCCAGATCATCCGCCGCGTCTATCAGATAGATCCAGCGTCCTAAATGGTACAGAAGCTGAGATAGTACGCGGCGTTTTGTCTGGTCGGGCACCTCGTCGGCAGCGGCAGCCAGCAGCTGCGCAAAGGTATCGGCCGGCGCATCCAGCGATGTGCTCTGTTCCCGCTCCAGCCGCGAAAGCGCCTGCAAATGCCGCTGTGTATTGCCGTCAAATTCCGGACGGCGCGCACGCGCCTTTCGGTAGGCACGGCGCAGCAGCAGCGCTGCCAAGCGGTATTTCAGGCCGCCCCAAAAGCCGTGATCGGCAATACCGTCCCGCAGCTGCCACCATGTGAGGATCACACTGATATCCGCCGCCAGATCAAAGGCGGCGCCGTCGCAGGCGCACACGCGCCCCCGAAGAGGATGGATCACGCAGCGTCTGGTGCAGGAATCCTCCTCCCCCTCTGAGAGCAGCATGGCCAGAAAAGTCAGATCATAGTTCAGGATCATGCGTCCTGCCATGCCATAGCGTTGACCCAAGGTGTGGCACAAGCCGCAATACGCACCTTCAAAGCGCTGCTGTTCCTGCGCGGTCAGCTGTTGGGCCGCGGGAAGCACATAACCAAACATCAGAAAAGCCGCTGAATGGTGTAGGTCAGGCTCTCATTTTTTCTGGCATGACGGTCATAGAATATACTGGGCAGGTAAAAGAGGGCCGACGTTGCAAACGCCGCGCCGTTGCGCCAATTCTCTGTCATCAGTCCCTCCGTCAGGAAGTATCCCAGCAAAAATCCCAGCACCGGCAGCAGATACACCAGCGCTGCCACGCCCAGCAGCTTTTTGGTACTGCTCTCCACTACAACCTTATCCCCCGGCTGCGCGCCGGCGTCATTTTTTGCCCGGGCGCGGATGGCCGCGCCCGTCATGCCGCATCCGGCGCACTCCTCGCAGTCATGTCCGCAGGCGGATTTGCGAGGAACGGAAATTTCCGCATACCCGCCGGGCAGCAACTTTTCCACTGTTGCGATCTGTGTCATGATTGTACTGTCCTTTCAGGAAAACTGTTTTATCGGGCTGCACCGCCCGGCTGCGCGCTGCCGGTAATCGTTTCGCCGCTGCCTGCGGTAACGGTACTGCTCTCATCCGGCGGCAATACGCGTTTTGTGACCACCACGGTCACCTCATAGCTTCCGCGGATCGTCAAGGCAGAGTCGCTGCTGGCGGTAACTACGGCAGGCAGCACATACTCGCCCGCTTCTGTAATCTCACTGAGATCCACCCGCACATGAATGTCAGCTGCCGTTGCATTGTGCACCGCATCTTCGCTTCCCCAGATCGACACATCCAACGGCTTGCTCACCTCTGCCCGCAGCCCATCGGCCACGCCCTCGCAATTGATGCTGTCCACCGTAATCGTATCCTCAGTGGTGCCGTTGACCGCCACCGTGACTATCGCTTCTGTGATGCCGTCATAGGTGCTCACGCCTGCCGGCAGCTTGATGGTGTAGGAGTACGGGCCATTCAGGCCGGGAACAAGATCCTCCACATAGATTTTATCCAATGTGACCTTGTTGATTTCATCCAGCGCCGATCCCTCGCCCACCAGCGTAACGGAACGGGGATTGATGTCCAGCGAAACGGAATCCATCAGCTCTGCACCCACCAGATCCACATCCAGCGGCACCACCTTGGTGGTGCGCACAGGAACGGTAACCTGAATCAGCTTGGTAGAGGCGCGGATATTATCGTTATAAACCGGCACATCGTTATAGTCATACAGCGTATACTCAACCGTTTTGATCAGCGTACTGGTAGCGCCGCCGATATTGACCGACACCTTGGCATAGCTGACATTCAGCATATCCTCTCTTTCGGCCCGCAGCGTCAGCGTGGTGGGATCAATGGATACGTCGCCGGTAAAGTAGCCATCTGCCACCTGACCGTTGACCTGTGTCTTGATGGGAACTTCCTTGGAATACAGCTTACCAACATTGACGGTAATATTATAAAGGCTCTGATATTTTACCGTTACGCTCTTGCTGGGGAAGTCGTTGGGGAAAATCACACTGTATTTCAGTGTCTGCACACCGGCGGTGGTAATACTGCTGGTATCCGCCACGACGCGCACCTTTGAGGGGTCCAGTTGCATCAGAACCTTTCGTGTTCCCTCCAGCTTGAGATCCACGGTGGTGTCATAGCCGGACAGCAGCATCAGGCCGTTCTCGGCCAGTGTCGTATCCTCGTTGGTAAATTCTACCGGAATATCCTTCACATCCACGATAGACTCCGGCGAAACATAAACCTCCATATAAACCCACAGAGCCAGCGTGACCATTACGGCAATCACGATCTGCATGACCTTGCGGCTTTTAGTCTTCTTCTCCATCGTCGTCCGCCTCCTTTCCCAGCTTCTTGAGAAATGCCAAGAGCGGCAGACGCTGCGGCTGGTCATCCGCTTCTTCTTCCGCCGGCATCAGTTCGTTGCGAAGCAGCTGGCTGAGCGTTTCCGGCATCAAATGCCGCTTGAGCATTCCGCCGATGGCCACGGAAATAGAGCCTGTCTCCTCTGACACGATGACCACCACCGCATCGGAATTCTCGCTCATGCCGATACCGGCACGGTGACGCATACCCAGATCACGGCTGAGGTTTACATTTTTGGACAGCGGCAGCATACATCCGCCGCCAATGATCCGTCCATGCCGGATGATTACTGCGCCGTCATGCATGGGCGCCTTGACAAAGAAAATATTCTTCAAAAGCTCGCTGACCACGGCGCAGTCCAGCTCCGTGCCGGTGCGGACGATATCATCCAGATTGATATTGCGTTCAAATACCATCAGCACGCCGGTTTTGGTGCGGCTCAGCTCGCTGCAGGCCACCACCGTCTGGTCAATGGCCTTTTCCAGCTCGGTGATTTCTCTCTCAGGCCGAAACACCCGCATAAGCCGGATATTCTTGCTGCCCAGCTTCTCCAGAATCTGCCGGATCTCCGGCTGGAACAGGATGATCAGCGCCAGAATGCCCATCTCCGCCACATGGCTCAGCACATAGTAGACGGCGCGCAACTCCATGGCCTTGGCCGCCAGCAGCGTCAGCAGGAAAACGCCCACACCCTTGAGGATATTTTCTGCTCTTGTGCTCTTGACCAGCGACAGCAGCTTATACACCAAAAAGAATATAATTGCCGCATCGACCACATCTGTGATCTTCAGAAGAGATAAGTATCTCCCAATATCTTCCATCAATGTCAACATCTTATCCATAGTGGGTTTCATTCCCTCCCGGGTGCGTTTTACGCATAACAACAGATATTAATATTATATAAAAGATATTGGGAAAATGCAACAAAAATTCTGTGGCCAGAATGTTACATTTTACGAAGGGCGGTTTGTAACATCTGTACGAATTGCGCTACCTGCGCCGGTGTGTTGAAGGCAGAGGGGCTGAAGCGGACCGTGCCGGTTTTCAGCGTCCCCGCCGTGCGGTGCGCCAGCGGCGCACAGTGCAGTCCGGCGCGCAGTGCCACGCCGCGCCGCGCCATGGCCTCGCCCAGCTCTTCGCAATCCGTTCCCTCTACGATGAAAGACAGCACCCCCGTCTGATGGCGCAAACCCTGACACCAGAAAAGACGAATCCCTTCGGTTTGCCGCAGCAGCTGTATCGCCTGTGCGGTCAGGGTGCGCTCGTGGGCGGCAATGCGCTCCAAGCCGGTGCGCTGTACATAGCGGATTCCCTCCAGTAATCCTGCGATACCGGGCATATTATGCGTGCCGCTCTCCAGCCTGTCAGGCAGCAGATCCGGCATGGTCTGCAATTTGGACATGCTGCCGGTACCGCCGTACAGCAGCGGCGTGGCCTCATGCCCACACAGCAGCAGGCCCGTCCCCTGCGGCCCATACAATCCCTTGTGCCCGGGCATGGCGATAAACGCCGCGTGAAGCTGATCCATGCGCACGGGCAGAACACCGGCGGACTGGGAAGCATCCAGCACAAATGGTACGCCTGCCTCACGGCATAGCGCCGCCATCTCATATACCGGCTGAATACAGCCGAATACATTCGAAACATGGTTGCAGATCACCACATCGGCGCCGCGGCTCAGTGCCTCTTTCAGCTCTTCTGTCATCCTGTCCGGCTGAAAGGGCGGCGTATTGAGCACCGTCAGCGTCACATTGGCAATGGCGTGAAGCGGACGCGTGACGGCATTGTGTTCATAGCCGGAGATCACCACCCGGCTTCCGGGCTGCACCAGAGTGTGGATGGCGATATTCAGGCCATGGGTGGCGTTGCCGGTAAAGACCACATGGGATTCATCCTCCACGCCGAACAGCTCTGCCGCCGCAGTGCGGCAGGTATAATCGGTTTCCTCCGCCAGTCTGGTCGCCTGATGGCTGCCGCGGCCGGGCGAGGACATGGTGTTGACCGCCCGCGCCATGGCCCGGCGGACAGCCGGCGGCTTTTCCAGCGTAGTCGCGGCGGAATCAAAATAGATCACGGCGCCACCTCCCGATATCCTTTGCCGTCATGCCGCACAATGCGCTCCGGCCACATGCCGTTTCGCTGTAGGTGGGAAAGCGCCGCCTCGCTGTCTGCCGTGACGATCCGCACCGCATAGGCACAGCCCCGGCTGGCCAGTTCAAGCGGCAGACGCTGCACTCCGGCACGAATGCCGCCGCTGTTGAGCGTGCGAACCATCCGCTGCGCCTGTGTGGCAGACTTTACCACAAATAGATCATATTCCATGGTACACCTCCTCCCTTCCAATATATGTTGGCGGTGTGGAGACGGTCACAGCCTGTGCGGATACAGGGAAAGGGCATACTGTCCGCACCGGCAGACAGTATGCCCTCTTATGCTTTACGATTTTTTCAGATTACACCAGCAAGGCCCGGTGGAACACCTTCTTGCCCTTCTTGATGATGACGCCATCGCCGGTGAACTGCTCACAGCCGAAGGTGGTCTCGATGGCGGACACCTTCTCGTCGTTGACCGTCACGCCGCCCTGCTGCACCAGACGGCGGGCCTCGCCCTTAGAGGCAGCCAGACCGCACTTGACCAACAGCGTCAGCACGTCGATAACGCCGCCGCCGAAGTCGTCGTTGGTCAGCTCAGTGGTGGGCATATGCTCGGTATCACCGGCACCGGAGAACAGCGCCTTGGACGCCTGACGGGCCTTATCGGCCTCCTCCTCGCCGTGAACCAGCTTGGTCAGCTCATAGGCCAGGATGTCCTTAGCCTCGTTGAGCTGTGCGCCTTCCCACTTGTCCATCTTGTCGATCTCTTCCAGCGGCAGGAATGTCAGCATGCGGATGCACTTGAGCACATCAGCATCGCCCACGTTGCGCCAGTACTGATAGAACTCGAAGGGGCTAGTCTTGTTGGGATCCAGCCACACCGCGCCCTTGGCGGTCTTGCCCATCTTGTTGCCCTCGGAGTTCAGC
>CAKTGD010000003.1 GCA_934561335.1 uncultured Oscillospiraceae bacterium | reverse complement strand
TCGTGGAGGTGCCCTACAAGCAGAAGGTGTTCGTCAACTGCTCCAACAAGGACAAGGGCCCCGCTGTCACCAAGGTCTGCGCCAACAGCTGTATCGCCTGCGGTATGTGCGAGCGTACCTGTAAGTTCGACGCCATCCATGTTGTCAACAACGTGGCCGTCATCGACTACAGCAAGTGCAAGAACTGCACCATGTGCGCCAAGGCCTGCCCCCGCAACGCCATCGAGCCTATCCCCACTCCCGAGGAGAAGGAGAAGTTCAAGGCTGCGCAGAAGGCTGCCGCCGAGAAGAAGGCCGCTGCCGCCAAGGCCGCCGCTGAGGCTGCCGAGGCTCCCAAGGCCGAGTAACCATCTTTTAAGTCAATGCAGCACAAAGGGTATGCATGAAAATGCATACCCTTTGTTTCGCCCACCGGCTATAAGTCCCGCCATTTCCCCCGATAAGCAGACCTGATACGCCGTGAAAATCCGCAACATTTCTGCCTAAAACAGGTTGACATAATGGGTGTGGATAACTGTGTGGAAAATGTGGAAAACCCTTTTTTAACAGGGGTTTGCGGCTGGTTGACACAAAATTATTTTTTACATTCCCTTTACATTTTTGCACCAAAATCGCCTGTTGGACGGCGGGAAACGACCCAAAGCCCCTTGCGCCGCCGCCGAAAATGGGTTACAATATATTGGGTTCATGCCTATCCGTAAGCTACAACCTTTTGGAGGTTTTATTCATATGCCAAAGAAAAACGTATACAGCGACGAGAGCATCACCAGCCTGAAGGGCGCGGATCGCGTCCGAAAGCGTCCCGGCGTCATTTTCGGCTCCGACGGACTGGAGGGCTGCGAGCATGCTGTGTTTGAAATTCTCTCCAATTCCATCGACGAGGCCCGGGAGGGCCACGGCAGCCTCATCACCGTTACCCGCTTTCAGGACAAGTCCGTGCAGGTGGAGGACATGGGACGTGGCTGCCCCGTGGACTGGAACGAGAAGGAGGGACGCTATAACTGGGAGCTGGTGTTCTGCGAGCTGTACGCCGGCGGCAAGTACGACAACGAGCACAGCGAGAACTATGAGTTTTCGCTGGGTCTCAACGGCCTTGGCTCCTGCGCCACCCAGTACGCCTCGGCCTACATGGACGTGACCGTGTGGCGGGGCGGCAGGGAGTACAGCCTGCACTTTGAAAAGGGCGAGAACATCGGCGGCCTTCAGGTGAAGGAGCTGACCGCGAATAAGAAGAAAACCGGCACCCGCATCCGCTGGCTGCCGGATCTGGACGTATTCACCGACATTGCCGTGCCGCTGGACTACTACCGCGATGCCATGAAGCGTCAGGCGGTGGTAAATGCCGGCGTCACCTTCCGGCTGCTGAACGAGACGGAGAGCGGCAAATTCGACACCGAGGAGTTCCTCTATCCCCGTGGTATTCAGGACTATATCACCGAGCTGGCGGGGGACGATCCCCTTACCGAGCCGGTGTACTGGGAGGCAGAGCGCCGGGGCCGCGACCGGGCGGACAAGCCGGAGTATAAGGTAAAGCTCAGCGTGGCGCTGTGCTTTTCCAACCGGGTGTCCGTTGTGGAGCACTACCACAACTCCAGCTTTCTCGAGCACGGTGGCAGTCCGGAAAAGGCCACTCGCCTTGCGCTGGTGGGCGCCATCGATAAGTACCTGCGGGAGAACAACAAGTATCTGAAATCCGAATCCAAGATCACCTATCCCGACGTGCAGGACTGCCTTGTGCTGGTCAGCAACAACTTCTCCACCCAGACCAGCTATGAGAACCAGACCAAGAAGGCCATCACCAACAAATTCGTGCAGGAGGCTATGGCGGAGTTCCTCCGCAGCCGTCTGGAGATCTATTTCATTGAGAATCACGACGCCGCCGAGAAGATCGCCGCGCAGGTGCTGATCAACAAGCGCAGCCGCGAAACGGCGGAAAAGACCCGCATCAACCAGAAGAAAAAGCTGACCGAGAAGATCGACATTGCCAACCGCGTCCAGAAGTTTGTGGACTGCCGCACCAAGGACGTGGAGCGCCGGGAACTGTATATCGTAGAGGGTGACTCCGCTCTGGGCGCCTGCAAGCAGTCCCGCGACGCGGACTTTCAGGGTTTGATGCCGGTTCGGGGTAAGATCCTCAACTGCCTGAAGGCCGACTATCCCCGCATCTTCAAAAGCGACGTCATCACCGACCTGATGAAGGTGCTGGGCTGCGGCGTGGAGGTGTCCGGCAAGGCGGTGAAGGACTTAAACCAGTTCGACCTGAATAACCTCAGGTGGAGCAAGGTGGTCATCTGCACCGATGGCGATGTGGACGGCTTCCAGATCCGCACGCTGATCCTGACCATGCTCTATCGCCTGTGTCCCACGCTGATTCGGGAGGGCAAGGTCTATATTGCCGAAACGCCTCTTTTTGAGATCACCTGCAAGGAGAAGGGCGGCGAGAAAACGTGGTTTGCCTACTCCGAGCGGGAGAAGGCGGACATTCTCAAGGGGCTGGAGGGGAAAAAGATAAACATTCAGCGCTCCAAGGGCCTTGGCGAGAACGACCCGGAGATGATGTGGCTGACCACCATGAACCCGGAGACGCGGCGGCTGATCAAGGTACTGCCTGACGAAGCAGAGGAGACGGCGCGGGTCTTTGACCTGCTGCTGGGGGACAATCTGGCCGGCCGCAAGGAATATATCGCGGAAAACGGCTATAAATACATGGACATGATCGATGTGAGCTGAGGAAGGAACCGCAATGGCAAAAAAGAAAACAGAAGAAAAAACCGTTCACCGCAGCGCCGATCCCAACGTGATGGGCCTGCGCGGCGCGGTGGTGGATCAGCCGATCACCGCCACGCTGGACGAAAACTATATGCCCTATGCCATGTCGGTCATCGTCTCCCGGGCCATTCCGGAGATCGACGGCTTCAAGCCCGCCCACCGGAAGCTCCTGTACACCATGTACAAGATGGGCCTGCTTACCGGCAGCCGTACCAAGAGCGCCAACATCGTGGGCCAGACCATGCGCCTGAATCCCCACGGCGATCAGGCTATCTATGAGACCATGGTGCGCCTTGCCAAGGGCAATGAGGCGCTGCTGCATCCTTTTGTGGACAGCAAGGGCAACTTCGGCAAGGTTTATTCCCGGGACATGGCCTACGCCGCCAGCCGCTATACCGAGGCAAAGCTCTCCCCCATCTGCGCCGAGCTGTTCCGGGATCTGGACTGCGACGCCGTGGATTTTGCCGACAACTACGACAGCACCATGAAGGAGCCGACGCTGCTGCCCACCACCTATCCCAACGTGCTGGTGTCCGCCAATCAGGGCATCGCCGTGGGCATGGCCAGCCAGATCTGCGGCTTTAATCTGGGCGAGGTGTGCGACACCACCATCGCCTATCTGAAAAACCCCGACCACGACATCGCCTCCACGCTGCTGGCCCCCGACTTTCCCACCGGCGGACAGCTGCTGTGCCAGCCCAATGAGCTGGCGGATATCTACCGCACAGGCCGGGGCGGCGTGAAGGTGCGCGCACGCTGGCGCTATGACAAAAAGGAGAACCTGATCGAGGTCTATGAGATCCCCTATTCCACCTCCATCGAGGCCATTCTGGACAAGGTGGCGGAGCTGGTGAAGGCCGGCAAGGTGAAGGAGATCAACGACATGCGGGACGAGAGCGACCTGAGCGGCCTGAAGCTGACCATTGACCTGAAGCGTGGCACCGATCCCGACAAGCTGATGGCCAAGCTCTATCGCCTGACCCCCTTGCAGGACACCCTCAGCTGCAACTTCAACATCCTCATTGGCGGGCAGCCCCGGGTGCTGGGCGTTGGCGCGATCCTGGAGGAGTGGACGGCGTGGCGCACCGACTGCGTCAAGCGCCGGGTGTACTTTATTCTGAAGAAAAAGCAGGACAAGCTCCATCTTTTGCTGGGTCTCAAGCGGATCCTGCTGGACATTGACAAGGCTATCCGCGTCATCCGGGAAACGGAGGAGGAGGCGGAGGTCGTCCCCAACCTGATGATCGCCTTCGGTATCGATCAGGTACAGGCGGAGTTTGTAGCGGAGATCAAGCTGCGCAACATCAACAAGGAGTACATCCTCAAGCGTGTGGCAGAGACGGAGTCGCTGGCCGATGAAATCGCCGATCTGGAGGACACGCTGGCCAAGCCCCAGCGGATCCGCCGCATCATCATCGATGAGCTGACAGAGGTGCGCAAGAAGTACGCCGTGCCCCGCCGCACGGAGATCCTCTACAGCTATGAGCTGCCGGAGGAGCCGGAGGCGGAGGAGGTGGACGACTATCCCGTGCACCTGTTCCTCAGCCGCGAGGGCTATTTCAAGAAGATCACGCCCCAATCCCTGCGGATGTCCGGCGAGCAGAAGTACAAGGAGGGGGACGGCCCCAGCCAGCATTTCGAGACCACCAACGCCGCCGAGCTGCTGTTCTTTACCGACCGCCAGCAGGTCTACAAGGTGCGCGCCAGCGAATTCGGCGAGACCAAGGCCTCGGTGCTGGGCGACTATCTGGGCGCCAAGCTGGGCATGGACGAGGGGGAGAACGTGCTCTATCTGGCTCTGGCCGGGGACTACAGCGGCTTTATGCTGTTCTTCTTTGAAAACGGCAAGGTGGCCAAGGTGCCCATGAGCGCCTACGCCACCACCTCCAACCGCCGCCGTCTCACCGGCGCGTACAGCGACAAAGCGCCGCTGTGCGCCATGATGGCGCTGCGGGAGGATACAGAGCTGGCACTCTACACCAACGAGCCCCGCTGTCTTTTGATGCACACCGCCTCGCTGACGCCCAAAACCACCCGTACCACCCAGGGCGTGGCGGTAATGACCATCAAGCCCAAGTACCGTCTGGAGCGTGTGGCGCCGGCAGAGGAGACGGGCATCACCAACCCGGGGCGCTACCGTACCCGCACGCTGCCTGCTGCCGGTGCGCTCTTAAAGAGCGAGGACAGCGACGAGAAGCAGATCACACTGCTCTAACCGCCGGCATGAGCTCTTTGATTTCTTCGCGCTGTGCGCAGCGCGAACGCTGTGAGGTTTTTGTAAAGGAGGAACCGGCCATGAAACGACGGATACTTGCGCTGACCCTTGCCGCAGTGCTGATACTGCCGGGCTGTTCGCTGCTGGAGCGGGGCTACGGCAGCATCGAGCCCCACAGCTCCTCCTATTATGAGAACGAGGCGGGAGATGTGCTCCGGGCCGAGAACTATCAGGATCTGGTCAACGACCTGCTGGTGCTGATCGGCGACTATGCCCCGGAGGGCACGATCTGGCTGTATCCCGGCAAGGAGACGCTGGACGCGGAGCAGGCGCTGGAGCAGGCCTGTCAGGAGGTGCAGCGCGAAACCCCCATGGGTTCTTATGCCGTGGAATATATCACCTATACGGTGGCGGCGGATAACCGCAGCTACAGCGAGATATCCCTGTCGATCGGATACCGCTGCACCGAGGCCCAGATGCAGGAGATCGTCCATGCCACCAGCGTTTCCGCGCTTCATGCGCTGCTCAGCGCCGCCGCGGACAAGGGGGCAGCGGCGCTGGTGGTGCAGCTGGGGTACTATCAGGATCAGGCGCAGGAGGTGCGGGACATCGTCTGGCAGGTGGCGCAGGAGAAAAATATTGACGGTGCCGCTTGGCAGGTGTCCTTCTATCCAAATGAGACTTCCGCGGGAATCATTGAGATTCTGATGAAAAACTGAAAATACTGAAAATGCAGGGTTGACAAATGCCGCATTTGGGGTTATAATCAATCTTGCGTTTGCGGGCGTAGCTCATCTGGTAGAGCGCGACCTTGCCAAGGTCGAGGTAGCGAGTTCGAGCCTCGTCGCCCGCTCCAAAAAAGAAGCATCATCCAACAGGATGGTGCTTCTTTTTTTGGTATAGCATCGGCCGAGGCTCGAACAGGGCACGAGCAAAGCGAGAAAAACGTGCCGGCGGCACGTTTTGGTGGTAAGCGTGCGTGTCACGGCGCTGTGCGCCGTGAGCGAGCCGAGCCAAGTAGCTGTGAACTTTGCTGACGGGGCAGCAAAAGAGAAGCTTTGCGTGTGTCCCGGCTGTGCCCTCGTCCTGTCTGCCAATGCCCGGCCCCGTTCGGGCACCGGCCATTGGGACACTTCCTTAAAATCGCCTCGCTTATTCTGCCACAGGCAGCGCTTCGACGGTTTTCCCGTCGCCCGCTCCAAAAAAGAAGCATCATCCAACAGGATGGTGCTTCTTTTTTGGTATAGCGTCGGCCGAGGCTCCAACAGGGCACGAGCAAAGCGAGAAAAACGTGCCGGCGGCACGTTTTGGTGATAAGCGTGCGTATCACGCAAAAATACAAAAAATGCAAAAAAATACAAAATGAAAAAGGCCGGGCTGTTGCCCGGTCTTTTTCGTGCAGGGTTTGTAGGAACAAAGAGAGAAAATAAGAAAGAAAAGAAAAGCTTGCAAATATTACAACAATAAGGCGGCGGCCATATTGTTTTGCAACGTTGTGGAGCCGTTTCGGCACACCGTCAGCCACGCCGCGTCAGGGGCAGCGCCGTTTTCATGGGTGCAGCGCCTATCCGGCGGCCATGCACGTGCCTGCGTGCTCATTCACTCTATGCATACAGTATCACACAATTTCGCTCTTGTAAAACGGAAAGAATTTGTCTATAATATAAACGAAATTTATATTTCCCAACCGGAAAGGGGGACACCCACTGTGAACAACACCGACATGGAAACCTTTTGGGCCGTGCTGGAGTACGGCACCATGACAGCGGCGGCGGAGGCGCTGTTCATCACGCAGCCCACGCTGACCAACCGCCTTCACGCGCTGGAGCATGAGGTGGGGGCGCAGCTGTTTCGCCGGGGCAAGGGAATCCGCCATATCGAGCTGACGGAGGCGGGACAGCGGTTTTTGCCGCTGGCCTACCGCTGGCAGACGCTGCTGGAGGATACCCGGGACGTGGCCGAGACCGTGTCCCGGGAGTACCTGCGGATCGGCGCGGTGTTTTCCACCAACCAGTACATTCTGCCGGTGGCCTACCGCCATTTCCTGCAGCGCAAGCTGCCGGTGTCGCTATGGGTGCAGACACTGTCCGGCGACGGCTACGAGGGGGCGCAGATCGTGGCCCGGGGCGATCTGGAGATGGCCATGATGGATGGCGACATCTTCTACCATCCCCAGCTGGAGATCACGCCTTTGTGCAGCGAGGAGTCCTTTATCGTCTGTTCGCCTGACAGTCCCTACGGCGAGCTGATCTCCCCGCAGGAGCTGGATCCGGAGAACGAGATCGTGGTTTCCTGGCGCAAGGCGACCCAGGACTGGCGCGACCACTGGTTCGGTCTGGCGGTAAAGCCGCTGCTGTACGCCGATTCCCTGCAGGTGGTGGATTCCTTTCTGGGCTGGGACGTTATGTGGGCCGTGGTGCCCGCCATGGCGGCCCGGGCGCTGCAAAGCAGCGGGCGGGCCAGGATCTGCCGCCTGACCGATCCGCCGCCGGAGCGGGTCTCCTATCTTGTCACCCGCCGGGGCGAGGAGCTGAGCCATGCCGCCCAGCTGCTGCTGGAGGACGTCTATACGCAGCTGCGCAGCATGAAGGATATCAAGCTGTTTATCTGATTTCAGATGCAGCAATAAGGCATGAGACACGGTGCCGTGTCTCATGCCTTTCGTCTATCTATCCCGCCAGCGGCGAAGGGCTTCCGGCAGCGTCTCCCGGTTTTCCACCGATACCGTCAGCACCGTCACCTGCCGGTGAGCGGCAATCTGACGGAGAAACCGGCTGTCCGCCTGCTGCAAAACACCGATGATGGGGATCGGCCCATCCAGCGCATGGAGCACCGCTGCCTGAAAGCGGAGGGCCGCCGCCTCGTGGGGGCCCAGCTCGTCCATCACCAGCAGGGCGCAGCCGGCGGTATCCGCCAGCGCAGCGCAGCCCAGCGCGTTGAAGCGTTCCGGTTCTCCGCCGCAGCCGCAGCGAAACAGCAGGTTTTCCCCGCAGGGCGCATCATCGGCGGCGGCAGACAGCAGATATACGCCGCCCTCGTGCTTCACTGTAAAAAAACCGCCGATCCGCCCTGTTTCCTCCGCCAGAAGGCGGCGGATCAGGGTGGATTTCCCTACCCCCTTGGGGCCGGTCAGAAACAGGTGCCGCTTCATATCAGTGCATGGGGCAGCCGCGCAGCTTCACACCGGCAGCCTCCCGCCGGGTGGCCCGCACGCAGATCATCTCGCCGGCAATGGACACGGCAATCTCCTCCGGCGTCACCGCCTTGATGGCGGTGCCGATGGGGGTATGGACCGCGGCGATGGCCGCCTCGCTGATGCCGGCCTCACGGAGGCGGGCGTTGACGCTGGCGGTTTTGGCGCGGGAGCCGATGACGCCGATATAGGCGTACTGTCCCCGCAGCACCTGCTGCTGCACGGAAAAGTCGTGGCTATGGCCGTTGGTCATCACCACCACATAGTCCTCGCCGCCGATGGACAGCGCATCAGCAAGGCGGTCAAGGTCGCAGCACACCACCGCGTCGGCAGAGGGGAAGCGCTCCTTTGTCACCAGCTCCGGCCGCTCGTCCACCACCGTGACGCGAAAGCCCACGGTGGTCAGCAGCGGGCACAGGGCCAGCGAGCAGTGGCCCGCGCCGAAGATGATGGCCCTCTCCCCGATGGGCAGGGGCAGGGCGATGTGGGCATCGTCGGTGTCGGCGGCGGACAGCAGCGCCGGTGCGCCGCCGTCCAGTGCCAGCGCCAGCCAGCCCGGCTGCCGCTGGGCGATCCGGTGCAGCACATCGCCTGCCAGCGCCCGCCACGCCGGATCATCGGCGGGGATGAATTGCAGGTGCACCGTCACATCCCCGCCGCACACCATACCGATATCCTCAGCGTTGTTGTGGCGCAGCCGGTATTCATGGATGGTGCTGCGGCGCTCCTGAAGCAGCGCCTGTCCCAGCCGGATGGCGCTGCCCTCTACCGCGCCGCCGCCGATGGTGCCGCACAGCAGGCCCTTTTCGCCCACCAGCATCTGGGCGCCGCGGCCACGAGGCGTGGAGCCGTTGTCGGCAATAATGGTACACAGCACGGTATCATGCCGCTTTTCCATTTCATAGAGAAGTGTTGTGAAAATCCCGTTCATGGGTGTTGCTCCTTTCGGGCGATAGATCGTATAAAGTCCGGTGCTTACCGCGCTCACGCGGCGGCGTCGGTATGCGCCGCAGGCAGGGAATTGGCCACCAGCGCGTCATACTGCGCCTGGGTCAGCTGGCAGTGGTAGAACAGCTGGAAGTAGTTGGCGGTTTCGGTATACATGTCGTAGTCAGCCGCCTCGGGATACAGCACCTTGGCCATCCACAGCATACCCAGCAGCCGCTGGACGCTGGGGGGGAAGCCCATCCAGTTATAGGGGCCCATGGGCACTTCGTAATACGCGCCGTTCTTGATGGCGGTCACATCGGCCCAGTTCTCATCGCTGCCCACGGCGGCATAGATACTGCCGGGGGCAAACAGGATCACGTCCGGGTTCCAGTTGAGGATCTGCTCCATATCCACCTCGTTGCCGGTGCCCTTGCTGCTGGGCTCGTCCACCACGGCCAGATTGTTTGCCAGCAGGTCGATGGCCTCGGCATGATAGGAGCCGCGGGCGATGACGTTCAGCCCCGCCTCGCCGGTGATGTAGAGGATATTGGCCTTCTCCACGGACGCGGCAAGGCTATCGATCCTGTCATAGACGCTGCGGCAGTAGTCGGCCAGCGTTTTGCCCTCCTCTTGCATGCCCAGCAGATCACCCAGCAGGGTATAGGTCTCATCCATGGCGGACAGCTTGGCGTCAATGTGGACGAAGGGAATGCCGGTCTGCTCCTGCAGGGCATCCAGATCCTCCACAATGCTGCCCTTGGCCTCGCCCACATCGATGACCACCTGTGCGCCGCTTCCCAGCAGCGTCTCCAGATTCAGCTCGCCCTTGCCGCCATAGAGCTGACCCAGCAGGGGCAGGGCGTAGTACTTCTCCTCCAGAAACTGCTGGGCGCTCTCGTCCCATGCATTGGCCACGCCCACCAGCTTATCGGGGCACAGGGCAAACAGCACGATCTGGGCCAGCGGACCGGACACGGCCACCTTGTCGATCCGGGCAGGCAGCGTCACCTCGCGGCCCACGGAATCGGTGAATACGCGGGTCTGGGCATCGGTGCTGTCGTCCTCCGTCTGCGTGTTCCCCTGCTGCGTGCAGGCGGCCAGACTCAGGGTCATGACCAGCGCCAGCAGCAGCGCCAGTAGTCTTTGTGTTTTTTTCATGACTTTTCTCCTTTTCTTGCATCTCATGTATCACACGTCTCCCACCGCAGCAGGCCGAAACGGCGGCTCCGGGGCAGGAAGAAGGGAAAATCCTCCCGCCCGGTGGCCGTCAGCCGCGCTTGCAGAAGTGCGTCTGTGACAGGGGTGGTATCGCCGTCGCGGCGATACAGTTCAAAAAAGCGGCGGGCATCCGCCAGCGAGCGGAAGGGCTGCCCCATGGGCAGCGCCAGCCGTTCGGCCTGAAAGGGGATACCCCGCGCCTCCAGCACCGATGCGCCGCGAAAATAGCCGCCGTGGCGGCGGACAGGGTGTCCGGCAGAAAACCTGTGGCAGCTGTCAGCCCCCATCACGGCCAGCACCGTACCCCGGCACTGCGCCGCCGAGACGGCCAGAATCTCCTCGATATGGCCGAAATAGCAGAACACCATGGCGTCATAGGGCTTTTCCGGCGGCAACCGGGCGATATCGCCCCGGCGGATGGCGATGTTGGAAATGCCGCGATGGCGGCAGTTGTCCGCCAGCAGGGCCAGCGCCTCACCGCTGATGTCTACCGCCGTCACCTGGCGCACATGGGGCGCGAGGGCCAGCGCCAGATGACCGGTGCCGCAGCCGGCGTCGCACACATGGGCGTCCGGCGGGAGATAGGGCGCCAGCAGCGCCGCCAGACGGGCGTGAAAGTCGCCGTAAGCGGCGGCGTCCTCCATAAAGCGGATCTTTTCCGCAGTCCACTCAAACATGGCCGTCTCCTTCCGCCCGCGGCGCCAGCACCACGCCGGAGGCCGTGTGGAGAAACTCCACCTGCACGCCGTACAGCCGCTCCATCAGCGCCGGGGTCAGCACATCGGCAGGCCGCCCCAGCGCGGCGCTCCGGCCATCCAGCAGCACCAGCAGCCGGTGGGCAAAGGTCAGGGCGTGCTGGGGATTGTGGGTGCTGAGCACCACCGTATAGCCCTGCGCCGCCAGACGGCGCACCAGCTGCAAAATGCGCAGCTGATTGCCGTAATCCAGCGCCGAGGTAGGCTCGTCCATGACCAGCACCTCCGAGCGCTGGGCCAGTGCCCGGGCGATCAGCACCAGCTGCTGCTCGCCGCCGGACAGACAGGTGAAGCTCCGCTCCCGCAGGTGGGACGCCCCCACCTGCTCCAGCGCCTCCTCCGCCTGACGCACCTGCGCCGCGCCGGGCAGCCCCAGCGCGCCAAGCTGACGGGAAACCCCCATCAGCACCGTGTCCAGCACCGTGTAGCCAAAGGTGGGGGGATGGATCTGGGGGATATAGGCGATACGCTCCGCCCGCTGGCGCGGCGTAAGCTCCGTCAGCGCTGCGCCGTCCACGGTGATGCGGCCTGATGCGGGCGTCAGCCCGCCAAGTATGCAGCGAAACAGCGTGGTCTTGCCCACGCCGTTGGGCCCCAGGACAGACAGCAGCTCCCCCTTTTCCGCCGTAAAGGTCACCTCACGCAGCACGGGAATCGCTCCATAGGAGAAGGACAGGTTTTCCACAGAAAGGCTCACAGCACATGCTCCTTTCTGGTCATAAGATAGAGGAAAAAGGGCGCGCCCACAAAGGCTGTCAGGATGCCGATGGGAATCTCCACCGCCAGCAGGTTGCGGGAGATGTTGTCCACCGCCAGCAGGAAAAAGGCACCCATCAGCATGGCCGCCGGCAGCAGGCGGCGGCAGTCGCTGCCCACCAGCTTGCGGCCCAGATGGGGGATCACAAGACCCACCCAGCCGATCATACCGGCGGCGGCCACGCTGGCGGCAGTCAGCACTGTGGCGCTCAGGATCACCACCAGACGCAAGGCCGTGGTGTTGACCCCCATGGAGCGGGCCTCCTCCTCGCTGAGGGTCAGCAGATTGATGCGCCAGCGCAGCGCCAGCAGCGGCAGCGCGCCGACGGCCATGGGGATCAGGGCAAAGACCACATGCTGCATCCTCGTGCCGCTGAGGCTGCCCATCAGCCAGTAGGTGATGGCGGGCAGCTGATTGGAGGGGTCGGCCACCAGCTTGATATAGGACGTTCCCGCCGAGAAAAGGGAGGAGATCATGATGCCCGACAGCAGCAGATTCACCACCTGATTGCCCCGGATACGGCGGGCGATGGCGTACACCAGCACCACCGTGGCCAGACTGGCGGCAAAGGCCAGCGCCGTGACGCTCAGGCGGCCGGCGCCCAGCAAAATGGCCAGCGCCGCGCCGAAGCAGGCCCCCGATGAGGCGCCCAGAATGTCCGGCGCGGCCATGGGGTTGCGGAATACGGCCTGATAGGCGGTGCCGGCGGCGGACAGCGCGCCGCCCACCAGACAGGCCAGCAATATCCGGGGCAGGCGCACATTCAGCACCGCCGTGGCCATATTGCCCGTCCACGTCTGCTCCAGCGGCAGCAGACGCGAGAGCAAAATACGCACCACCTGCCAGATAGGCACATCATACCGCCCCAGCACAAAGGAAAACAGGAACAGCGCCAGCAGCGCCGCTGCCAGTGCGGCGATACACAGCGCGGCCCGCCTGTCAGCGGGGCAGAACGGCTTTTGCTTCATGGGCGCTCCTCCTTTCCCGGATACCGTTTCGATGCTTTATTTTACAGCGTTATTCTCCGGCGCGCAACACGGTCTGTGCGGCATTGTCGGATTTTTGTGCCGTATCGTCAAAAATCGCCGCCGCAGAGGGGCTTTACCCACTCCGCGGCGGCGGCTTTTCCGCCTGCCTTACAGCAGTTCATATTCCTTTTTCCGGAGGCTGCCCGCCGTTACCTCTCCCGGCAGCAGCGCCGCCAGCGCCTTTGCGTTGGCCCGGTCCGCCGCCGTCTCCACCTTGTTGATAAAAATGCGGCTCCTGTCATACCCCTCGGATCGCAGCACCGCCGCCGCCAGCGCGGGGGTAACGATGTCGCTCTCCGTCGCGCCGCACAGGGCGGCGTACCGTTCCGGCCGGTGGCAGGTCTCCCCGATGGGACGGCCGAAGCCGTCGGCCCCCAGCACATAGATGGTCTGGCCGGCATTGGCGGGGATCACCGGCTCATGCGGTTCGTGGGCTTTCAGGGGCAGGCGTCTGGCGCCGTCGGCCTCCACCAGCACAAAGTCCGCCAGCGCCGCCAGCGCCTCAAAGGGGAGGGCGGGGGCGGTCAGCTTTCCCTCCGGGCCTTCTCCGGCCACGCACACTGCCCCCTGCGCCGCCAGCGCGGCGGCGATAGCGGCGGTATCCGCCGTCAGCACCAGGCGGCAGCCCTCCGGACGTTGGATATGGGTGGAGGTGGTCACGATCACCGTGCCGCGGCGGCGCAGCTCCTCGGCCAGCGTATACATCAATGTGGTCTTTCCGCCGCCGCCGATCAGGGCGGTAACGCCGGGACCCACATGCAGCAGGGGAGAAATGTCCATTTTCCGTCTCCTTCAGCGGTGGGTATCCTCCGGCACGCGCACCCATCCGGTGGGCACGCCGCCGTCAAACGTCACCTGATAGCCGGTGCCCGGAGCACGGTACCAGTCCACCCGCAGTCCGCCGAACCAGTGCATCATAAACCCGGCGATGACGCCGCCGTGGATCACGCATACCGCATCCTCGCCTGCCGAGAGCACCTGCTCCATGGCGGCACAGTTGCGCGCCATGGTCTGGGGCGCGCTCTCGCCGTTAGGGCAAGCGTTGTGCTCGCTGTCGGCCGCCCAGCGTTGAAAGGCGGGATCGTCCTTTAGCTCGTTATAGCCGCGCATCTCAAAATCGCCGAAATCCATCTCCTGCAAGCCCGGCAGCGCCGTGTGGGGCACATCGCCGTACAGCGCGCAGAGGGTCTGCTCCGTGCGCAGCAGGCCGCTGGTGTAGTACCGCGGCGCGGTGGGGTATTCCGCCGCTCGTTCGTGCAGCTCCGCCAGTGATTCCGGCAGCGCCGGGATATCCGCAGCGCCGTAGTACAGCTCGCGGCGGCTGCCCTCCGTCTGGGCATGGCGCACCATGGTCAATATCATTTCAATTCCTCCGTCAATCCGCATAAAACTCTTGTCACATGCCGGGCCTCCCGGGCCAGCTGCTGCACCAGCGTTCCGTGGGCCTCACGCCACGCCCGCTCCTGCGCGTCCATGGGGACGATGCCGCCGCCCACCTCGCGGGTAATAACGACCGCCGCATCGGCAAAAAGGGGCAGATACTGCGCCGCATCGCCGCAGCGGCGGCTCAGCGCCTCCAGATGCCAGTAGCATTTCTTTCCGGGGACGATGTCGCCCGCCGCCAGATCACACACATCGGCCATGGTCAGGCCGTAATGCGCAAGCGCCCAGGTCAGCTTGCCCTGAAACGCGCCGCCGATCACCAGATCCATATCCTTCACCTCACCAAAGTCAATACCGCCAGGCCGCAAAGCTCGCCCAGCGTCAACGCAAAACCCGACACATCGCCGGACATGCCGCCCAGCTGCCTATCGGCGTACCACACCGCCAGCCAGTAGCCCAGCGCCGCCGCCAGTGGGGCAGGGCTGCCCCATAGAGCCAGCGGCCCCAGCGCCGCCGCTGCCATCACCACGGCGGCAAAAACCACATAGGGCGTCTTTTTTTCGCGCATGTCCGCATACTGGCTGGTTTGCATGGGCCGCAGCGTCAGCACCGCCAGCGCCGCACAGGCCCGGGAGGCCACCGGGATCAGCAGCAGCGGCAGCAGGGGAAGCTCCTGCCGCGCCATGGCGGCGCTCCACTGGCTCAGCGCCAGCAGCACCATGCCGATAACGGCAAAGGCCCCGCAGTGGGAATCCTTTAAAATCTCCTGACGCCGGGGCAGGTCGCGGCGGCTGAGCACCGCGTCGCACACGTCCATAAAGCCGTCCAGATGGAGAAACCCCGTGACCAGCCACGGCACGGCGGCCAGCAGCAGCCCCCCCACCGGCAGCGGCAGGAAGCGGCCTGCACAGGCCGCCAGCACCCACACGCCGCCCACCACAAAGCCCACAAAGGGCAAGCAGCACAGCATCTTGCTGCGCGCCGCTTCCCTCCACAGCTTCAGCGGACAGGGCAGCGCCAGAAACATGCCCCAGGCCATGAAAAAGCCATAGATCCAATCCTTCACAGCGGCCACGCCCCCTTCCACACCCGGGGCAGGCCCGCCGCCATGTCGCACACCACGTCAAATTCCGCCGCCAGCGCCCGGCACACCTGGGCAAGGCCCCGGACATAGCGCTCCGTCCAGTCCTGATAGTCCTCGCCGCCCCGCCAAAGATCGTCGCACACGCACACGAAGTGGGCGGGATACCGGCTGACGGCCAGCAGCTCGGCCGCCACCGTGTCCGCCGCCGCGGCGTCAGGCACCGGGCCGAACATGGCCTCGGACAAGGCGGCGGTGACGCTGTCCAGCAGCACCGCGCCGCTTCTTTCAAGACGCGGCAGCGCGGCGGTCAGGCCGGTGCTGCACTCGATGGTTTCAAAGCCCCAGCCGTCCCGGTCGGCAATGTGCCGCCGCACCCGCGCCCGATCCTCGCTGTCGCGGGGGGTCATGGTGGCCCAGTAGTACATGGGGCCGCCGGAGGCCAGATGGCGGCACAGGTGCTGGGCGGCCGTGCTTTTGCCGCTTTTGCTGCCGCCGGTCAGTAATATCCTCATACGCCCTCCACCGTAAAGCTGTCCTTGGCGCGGATGGGCGCCAGATAGCCGTCCTCGATGGATGCCTCGGCAAAGGTGGCCATCCGGCTCATCACGCCGCAGGCCCCCTCCAGCACACGGAACAGCAGCGGGCAGCCGCTGCCCTCGCCCAGACGCATGTCCAGCGCAAGGCAGGGGCTGAGGCCCAGCGCCTCCGCCGCCAGATGGTAGCCCAGCTCGTAGGACTGGTGGGACAAAAACAGATAGTCCCCCACGGCGGGACACAGCCGCACGGCGCACAGCGCCGCCGCCACGGAGATATAGCCGTCCACCGCGGCGGCGATGCCTTCATGGGCGCAACCCAGAAACGCGCCGGTCATGGCGGCGATGTCCAGTCCGCCCACCTTGCTCAGCACGTCCAGCACGTCATTTTTATCGGGACGGTGCAGCCGGAGGGCACGGTGCAGCACCTGCTTTTTCCGCGCAAAGCCCTCGTCGGTCAGGCCGCCGCCACGGCCGGTAACGGCCTCTACCTCCGTATCCAGCAGTACCGAGAGCACCGCGGCGCTGGTGGTGGTGTTGCCGATGCCCATTTCGCCGATGCCCAGCACCGAGACGCCGTCCGCCTTGGCCTGCGCGGCGGCCTCGATGCCCACGGCCAGCGCCTGCACCGCCTCGGCGCGGGTCATGGCAGGCTCCACCGCCAGATCGGCGGTGCCGCGGCGGATCTTGCGGTCGATCACAGCCTGGCAGGGCACGTCGGCGTTGATGCCCACGTCGTATACGGCCACATCGTCGCCAAAGGTTTCGGCCAGCGCCGACATGCCGGTTTTACGCCGGGTCATGTTGACGGCCTGCTGCAAGGTGACGGACTGGGGCGCGCAGGACACCCCCTCGGCCACCACGCCGTTGTCGGCGGCAAACACCGCCACGCGGCACTTTTCGATTTTCGGGCATACCTGCCCGGTAATGCCCGCCATGCGGATGGCCATTTCCTCCAGCTTGCCCAGGCTTCCCGGCGGCTTGGCCAGCTCCGCCTGACGGCGGCGGGCGGCGGCCATGGCGGCCGCGTCAGCGCCGCGGATAGCGCCCAGATACAGTTGCAGTTCCTGTTCGGTCATAGTGTGATCTCCCCCAGATAGCCCCGCGCCGCCAGCCACGCAAGGGAGGGGGCACAGGTCATGTTTTCAATGGTATAGTCGGCATCGGGGCAGCCGGTAAGCAGGGCGTCCAGCACCTGCTCCATGGGAATGCTGCCCTGACCCAGCGGATCGTGCCGATCCAAGGCCCCGCCGTTATTGTGAAGGTGGACATGCCGCAGCCATGGGGCAAGCGGCGCGATCCAGTCTATGACCGGCGTGGCGCTGACGGTGGTATTGGCGTGGCCCACGTCCAGGCATACCCCCAGCCGCGGATCGTCCACCCCCGCCATGATCTCAGCGAGCATCTCCGGCCCGTCGTCCATCACGTTTTCCAGCGCGATGGTCATACCCGCCGGTACCTCCGGCAGAAAGCCCCGCCAGAAATCCACCGACTGCGCCACAAACCACTCCGGAAAGTAGACAAAGGGCACAAACCCGTCGTGGATCACGATGCGCCTGATGCCCATTTGACGGGCCACGGCGATGGTCTGGCGGTAGCGCTTCGCCGTGATCCGCCGCACCAGCGGGTCGATGGCGCAGGGGCAAAGCTCGGCAAAGGGGGCATGGAGCCACAGCTTCTCCAGCCCCGCCGCTTCCGCCTCCGCCGCGGCGCGGGCATCGGCATCCTCCAGCATCACCGCCTGACAAAAGGCGGTGACCTCAAAGCCCAGACCGTGTCGGCGGGCCAGCGCGGCGGCATGGCTGTCGACCCCCGACAGGTACAGCTTTTCCCTCAGCACGGCACGATCCATAGGCGGTCTCCTTTTACTTTCAGATGGGTTCTATTATAGCGGCTGCGGCAATGAAAAGCAACCAGAGAACGCAAAAGCGCCCCATCGGCCGCAGGGCCGACAGGGCGCGGGAGGGGCAGGATCAGTCCTTCAGAAGCTCCAGCTCCTTTTCATCCACCGTATGCAGCTTTTTCTTGCTGACCAGCTCGTACATACAGGGCACCACAAACAGCGTCATCAGCGTGGCATACAGCAATCCGCCGATGCACACCAGCGCCACCGGCTGGATCAGCGATGTGCCGGCATTTTTCGCCAACGCCGTGACGATCAGGCCCAGAATGGTGGTCAGCGAGGTCATGAGGATGGGCCGCAGGCGGGTCACGCCGGCGTCAATAACGGCCTCGCGCCGCTCCATACCCGCAAGGCGCTGCTGGTTGATGCAGTCCACCAGCACAATGCCGTTGTTGACGATGATGCCCACCAGCATTACAAAGCCGATCAGCGAGATGACGCTCAGCTCCGTGCCGCTGAGCAGCAGCGCCATAAAGCCGCCGGTAAAGGCCAGCGGAATGGTGAACATGACGATGAACGGCTCACGCAGGGACTGGAACTGGGCCACCATCACAAAGTATACCAGCACCACGCCCAGCAGCAGCATCAGCATCACCTGGCCCATGGCCTTCATGATCTGCTCATTTTCGCCGTTGAATTCCACCGTCACGCCGCCATCCAGCGCCATGGCCTCTACGGCCTTTATCACCTCGGCGGATACCAGCGTAACATTTTTCCCCTCGGCGATTCCGGCGGTGACGGTGACGCAGCGGCGCTGCTGGTCGCGGCTGATGGTGTTCAGGCTGACGGTTTTTTCCACCGTGGCCACGTCCTTGAGCAGGAAGCTCTCCTTCTTATCCGTATCCCCGTCGCCGGACAGGGAGGTGCCGGAACCGCCGAAGGCGGCGGACATGGCGCTGTTGGGGTCGATCTTCAGCTCGGGCAGCTTTTCATAGGTCAGGCGGCTGGCCTCGTCCTGCTCGATAATAAGCTGCATGGAGGTATCGTCCAGCACCATATCCGTGCCGGCGGTGCTGCTGGTCAGAGCCGAAGCGATCTGCATATAGATCTGCGCCACGGTCATGCCGTGCTCCATGGCTTTGGTGCGGTCGATGGTGACGCGCAGGGCCTGGGCCGCATCCTCCAGTCCGTCGGACACGTCGGAAGTGCCGTCCACCTGCTCCATCCGCGCGGCGATGGCCTGCGCCGTAGATTGCAGCGTCTCCATATCCTCGCAGTAAACATTCAGCGAAACGCCGCTGCCGGTGACATAGCTCATCATTCCGGACATCACGTTGGCGGCGGTCACGGTGCAGTCCATGTCGGCGCACAGCTTTTCGATCTCGCGGCCCGCCTCCGTGCCGGAGTAATTGTCCGGCAGGGTGATGTAGAGCTGCGCGTCATATTCGCCTACGTCGGCGGACATCAGGGTCAGGGCGGTATCCGCCTGGATCGTGGCGCCCACGGCGTTCACGCCGTCCACCGTCATGCAGCGGCGGGCCACCTCATCGGTATAGCGCACCGCCTCCTGACGGGTACACTGCTCCGGCATGGAGACCGTGACGCTGACGCTGTTCATATCCATATCCGGCATGAAGCTGAAGCCGCGGCCCACGGTGACAATGCCGGTGAGCACCAGCAGCGCCAACGAACCGGCCAGCACCGCCGCCTTGTGATCCAGCGACCACACGACCGCCCTTCGGTAGGCGGGGTAGAGCTTATCCAGCAGCCCCGCCCTTTGCTCCAGCGGGCGGCGCAGCATTCCGCTGGCCATGGCGGGCACCAACGTCAGCGCCACCAGAAGGCTTGCCAGCAGGGAATAGGTCATGGTCAGGGCCAGATCGGTGAACAGCTCGCGGGTCAGACCCTCCACAAACACGATGGGGGCAAACACGCACACCGTAGTCAGCGTACTGGCGGCGATGGCGCCCAGCACCTGCTGCGCGCCGGACACGGCGGCCTGCACCACCGTGGCCCCGCGGGCCCGGAGCCGATAGATATTCTCGATCACCACCACGGAGTTATCCACCAGCATACCCACCGCCACCAGCAGGCCGCTGAGGGAGATCATATTGATGGTCACGCCGGTGAAGTACATCAGCACCACGGCGAAGATCACGCTGGCGGGGATGGAGATCAGGGTGATAAGGGTGGGCCGCCAGTCCCGCAAAAACACGAACAGCACCACCACCGAGAACAGCGCGCCCCACATAAGGGACGAGAGGATGGTTTCCACGATCAGGTGAATATAGTCGCCCTGATCCATCAGCGGCTTGAAGCTCAGGCCGTCATATTCCCCTGTCAGCTGCTCCAGCCGGGCGGTAATGTTGTCGGACACCTCCGCCGTGGCGTAGTTGGACTGCTTGGTAAAGGAGGCGATGATCCCGTTTTCGCCGTTGAGCTTGGCGTAAATCTGATCGGCATTGTCGGTATAGAACACGGTGGCCACATCGTTCAATCGGATAGGCTCTACCCCGTCGATGCCCAGATCAAAGAGCACCATGTTCTCCAGCTCCTTGGTTTCGGTGATCTCATTGCTGACCGACACCATGTAGCTGACGCCGTCCTCATCGTCGATATACCCGGCAGGCATGGAAAAATCCTGCGCTGTCAGCAGCTGCTGCACCATGGAAACGGACAGTATCCCATCCATATCCAGCTGCTCGAGCACCTGGCGGCGGGTCTCGGCCAGCTGCTTTTCGCCCTCCTCGATCTGCTGGAGCGCCAGCTTGATCTGAACGTTGCTCTCGGTCATCAGCAGCATGCCGTCCATCAGCTCGCGGGTCCCGGCGGACAGCTGCTGATTCAGCTCGTCAAAGCGGTGGGGGTCGTTCAGAAACGCCTCGATCTCCTGCAGCGCCTTTTGCATGGCCTTGATGCTCTGGCTCATCTGCTGCTGTTGGCGCTGCGCCACCATGGCGTTCAGCTTGACGGTGTTCTCGTTGATGCGCAGGGCCAGCATCTGGTTTTCCGCCTGCAATTGCAGGTTCTCCGCTGCGGCGGCCGCCTTTTCCTCCTCCGTGGCGTTTTCATCATCGATAATGGCCTGATTGGCCTGAATTTTTTCGTTATTGGCGGCCATCTGCTGCTGGTCGGCCAGAATGGCGTCCCGCAGGGCCTTTTCCTCCTCGGTGATCAGATCGTCGCCGTCCGGCACGCTGTCAATGGCGTCCCGCAGGGCGTCAGCCGCCTGATTGAGTACGCCGGTCACGCCGTCGGCCACGCCGTCAGCCGCCTGAGCGATGCCCTCATCCAGCGCGCTCTGCGCCTCTTTCAACTCATTTTTGGCGTTTTTCAGCTTTCCGGCAGCCTTGTCCAGCTCCCGGCCCGCCTTCTCGCGCACCATTTTGGTCACAGCGGCCATCTTCTCGGCATCCAGCACCACATGGGTCTCCCGGTTGATGGTGCCCACCACATCCACACTGGCCACGCCGGTGATACCGGTCAGCTTGGCGGCCAGCTCGTCATCCACGAAGTCGCTCAGCTCGTACACGTCCATGTTGCTGCTGCTGATGGCCGCCACCATCACCGGGATCATGGAGGGGTTCACCTTCAGGATATAGGGGGAGGAGATGCTGTCATCCCACTGCCCCTGCACCGCGGACACCTTCTGCTGGACATCAATGCCCAGCGAATCCATATTGGCCCCGTTTTCAAACTCCAGCACCACGGTGGACACGCTGTTCTGGCTGGAGGACTGGATGGTTTTCAGCTGATCCAGCGTTGCCAGCGCCTTTTCCAGCGGCTTGGTGATCTCCTCCTCCACGCTTTCCGGGCTGGCGCCGGGGTCGCTGGTGACCACGATCATATAGGGATAGTCCATGTTGGGCATCAGGTCGGGGGTCATTTTCAGGTAGGCCACCACGCCCAGAATCAGGACGGCCAGCGCCACCACATATACCGTCAACGGTTTTTTTACACTAAAAGCAGGCACGAAGTTCTTCCTCTCTTCTGCGCCGCGAAAGCGGGCTACGGGAACGGATGCGGCGCAGCTCGCCGCATTTTGTCGCTTTAGTTTATCATCTCCCGCTTTTCAAATCAATCGCAAAACCGAAAAATTTACGGTTCCGTTACAAATAAAGAGGGCACGCGGCAAAAAACGGTGGATTTCACAGAAAATAGTTGCCGCATGGCCGGATTTTCCGCCAAAAAAAGCATCAGCCCCGGCAGAATCCTCCGCCGGGGGCTGATGGTCATACCTCAACTCTGAAATTGCCCTGCGCCGCCTGACGCAGCTTCTCCTGCCGGGCGCGGCCCACCGCCTCCTGCAAAGAGACAATGATGGCGTTGGACACGAAAAAGCCCCGGGGTGTCAAGCGCCAGCCCGCCTCTGTCCGTGCGGCAAGACCGTGGGCCTCGTACTGCACCAGCAGCGCCTCCATAGGCTGGAACTTCTGGCGGAACTGCCGCTGGAAATAGCCGCTGTCGATGCCCTGCGCCGTCCGCAGCGACAGCATGATGTACTCCAGATCCCGGTCAAGCGGCGGGATCTTCTCCATCTCCGACAGGCGCAGCTCCCCGGCGATATAGGCGTCCAGATCCCGCTCGTAGGCAAAGCGGACGCCGCCCATGTCGGAGTGGGCGCCGGGGCCGAAGCCTGCGTATTCCCCCAGCGTCCAGTATTTCAGATTGTGGCGGCTCTCCCAGCCCGGGTGGGCGAAATTGGAAATTTCATACTGCGCGAAGCCGTACTTTTTCAGGTAATCCACCGTCCACAGGTACATGTCGGCCTGCGCATCGTCGTCGGGAATATCCGCGGCGGCGCGCTGCTGCCACAGCGGCGTGCCCGGCTCCACCTTCAAGCCGTAGCAGCTCAGATGCTTTGGCTCCAGCGCCGCTGCGGCGCGAAGGGTATCCTGCCACGCCGCCAGCGTCTGACCCGGCAGACCGTAGATCAGATCAAGGCTTACATTCTCAAACCCGGCCATCCGGGCCGCCGCCACCGCCGAGAGCACCTGCTCCCATGTATGTACCCGGCCGATGCGCCGCAGGAGCGCGTCGTCCGCCGCCTGCACGCCCAGTGAAATACGGTTGAAGCCCGCCTTCCGCAGTGCGCGCAGCGCCTTCCAGTCCTCGGCGCTGTCGGGATTGGCCTCCAGCGTGATCTCCGCGCCGGCGGCCACATGATAGCGCTTTTTCACGGTTTTCAGCAGCTTTGTCAGCCGCTTTTCCCCCAGATAGCTGGGGGTGCCGCCGCCGAAATATACGGTGTCCACCGTGTGGGCGTCACAGCGAGGCGCTACCTCCTCCAGATGGCGGATCAGGGCGGCGGTATAGGCGTCCATCTTCTCCTCGCTGTGGGGCAGGGAATAGAAGTCGCAGTAGGCGCACTTGCTCTTGCAGAAGGGGATATGGACATAAAGACCCAGCGTTTTTTCCATCATGCCTCCTCCCTCCGGGTGCGCTGCACCATGGTCACGGCCTCATAAAAGCAGTTGACCTTGCAGGAGCGGCAGCCGATGCATTTGTCCACGTTCAGGTCATAAAACCCGTCGGGCCGCTGGAACATGCACTCCACCGGGCAGAACATGGCGCACCAGCCGCACCCGGTACACTGCACCGGGTCGATGACGGCGTATTGCAGCGGCTTGCGGCCGAAAAGATAGTAGTTGTCGCTCAGGCTCATGATGTACACCTCGATGTGGGTTAGAGAATTTCGCGCTTCCGGGCGTGAGGTACTTTTGCCGCCAAGGGCAAAAGCAACGCATAGCCGGAGCCGCGAAAAGCTTTTCAAATAGTTATTATACGCCCAACCGGCCCTTTTATCAATGCATGATTTTCCACCCGCGGGACAAACTATCCCAAAACAGGGAAAGGCCGTGGAAAATATGGACATGTCACCCAAGGAATATCAGGAATATCTCAAGCGCATCAACCCCAGATCGCCGGTGGGGAAAAACATGGCGCTGGCCTTTCTGGTGGGCGGCGGTATCTGCTGTCTGGGGCAGGCCCTCGGCCAGTGGTACGGCCTGCTGGGCCTGAGCCAGCAGGAGGCATCCGGCGCCGCATCGGTAACGCTGGTGTTCCTCTCGGCCCTGTCTACAGGGCTGGGGCTATACCACAGGCTGGCCCGCTATGCCGGGGCGGGGACGCTGGTGCCCATCACCGGCTTTGCCAACGCCGTGGCCTCACCGGCCATCGACTTTCGGGCAGAGGGCATCGTCACAGGCACCGCCGTAAAGATGTTCTCCGTGGCCGGGCCGGTGATCGTATTCGGTACCGCCGCCAGCGTGGCGTATGGGCTGCTCCTGTGGGCGCTGGGATAATCTTTGACAAGCGGTAAGCGCCGCCCCCGCCGATCATGGCGGGGGCGGCGCTCATTTTTCAGTTCTGGAAAAGGATCTGCTCTTGCTGCAACATGGGATAGCGGACCAGTGCCGCGCCGTCCAGCGCCGTGCGGTGCATGTCCACCGCGGTGATCTGCCGGTTGGTATAGGTGGTGTAGTAATAAACGCCTGTGCCGGCATTCCAGCAGGAGGTATAGATGGTGATCTCATAGCCGTCCTCCCCCACCTGACAGCAGCCCCGCTGCTGCTCCACCGAGCCGAGGATGTGGAAAAACTGCCCCACGCTGTCCGCCTCACCGTCGCCGGAGCGGGAATTAAGCCGGGTAAAGGCCACCCGGGCAAAGCGGGAGGCGGAGGACAGGTCGCCGGGCAAGCCCAGCGCGCCCATGCCGCGGCTGTAGGTATGCAGCGGCAGCGCCGGAGAGAACAGGTTCTCCGGCTGGCGGGGCGAGAGGTGCATATAGTTGTTCAGGCTGAACATCTGCTGGGGGAAGGGCGGGTTGTTGGTCAGCACGCCGGCCGGATTATCGTAGACCTTCAGCCCCTGCGCCACCGACTCTACCACAATGGCCCCGGTTTCATCGGCGATGAGCCAGTGGAGCTGCGCCGCCGGAAGCTGGCTATTGAAGGGCTGCCCCGTCAGGTTCAGCTCGGAGAGCAGCGCTCTGGCCTCTGCCAGTGTGGCGCACTGGCTCAGCACCCACGGGATAAACTCGAACTGGGCCACGTTGCGGCGTCCCGCCGCGCTCTGCGCGGCATAGCAGGCATTGCCCACAAAATTCAGGCCCGCCATGCCAAGCCCCTTTTCATTCACCGCGTCATAATACAGCGGATATTCCTCCGCCACGTGCGCCATGCCGATGAGGGCATAGTGCTCGGTCAGCGTGCCCTCATAGCGGAAGGGCAGGGGATAGCGCCGGGGCATGACGACGATCTCCTCGCCATAGGAAAACTCGTAGTCCAAGGTGCGGCCCATATAAAAATTCCTGGTCTGATACGTTGCTGCTGTACACATAAGCCCTCCTGATTCTTCCGCCGCCGGGCGGAGCATGACGCCAGTATGTGCGGTTTTGGAGCATTTTACCACCGCGCAGGCGAAATGGCAAGATTTTCACGCGCCGGTGGAAAAATACGATTTTTATGGTGCACCGCCGTGTAAATCGTGGTACAATAGCTCCAATGCGAAAGGGGGCAAGACATGTTCAAACGGGTTTATGTGGAAATCACCAACGTGTGCAATCTCGCCTGCGATTTCTGCCCCGGCACAAGACGGGAAAAGCGGTTCCTCTCGCCGGAGGAATTCCGCGTCATCGCCGAAAAGCTGCGGGGCCACACCCGCTATCTCTACTTTCATGTGATGGGTGAGCCGCTGCTCCATCCCCAGCTTTCCCAGCTGCTGGCCACCGCCCACCGGCTGGGCTTTCGGGTGTGCCTTACCACCAACGGCACGCTGCTGCCCCGGCAGACGGAAACGCTGCTGGCCGCGCCGGCGCTGCACAAGGTCAGCGTATCGCTCCACAGCTTTGAGGGCAACGGCGGCGGCGACATGACAGACTATCTTGCGCAGGTGTGGGATTTCTGCGCGGCGGCCGCCGCCAAGGGCGTGCTGTGCGCCCTGCGGCTGTGGAACGAGGGCGGCGCGGAGACACGCAACAGCGAGATCCTCCGCTTTTTATCCACAAAGACCGGCGCAGATGTGGAAAGCCTGCCCCGCGACAGCGTGGGCAACCGGCGGGTGGGGGAGCGGCTTTATCTGGAGTCGGCCCGGAAATTCGACTGGCCGTCACCGGAGGCGGCGCAGGGCGACGTACAGTTCTGCCATGCCCTGCGCCAGCAGCTGGCGGTACTGTGCGACGGTACGGCGGTGCCCTGCTGTCTGGACGGCGAGGGCCGCATGCCGCTGGGCAATCTTTTTGACCAGTCCCTGCCGGAAATCCTGAGCGCGCCCAGAGCGCAGGCCATCCGGGAGGGCTTTTCCCGCCGCCATCCCAGCGAGGCGCTATGCCGCCGCTGCGGCTACGCGGCGCGGTTCAGCAAATGAGAGGAGCATTCATGAGCGCTGCACCCCAACAACTCAAGCGCCTGCCGGAGCCGCTGCTGGCGTGGTACGATGAAAACCGCCGCCGCCTGCCGTGGCGGGAGACGGTTTCCCCCTACCGCACATGGGTGTCGGAGATCATGCTGCAGCAGACCCGCGTCACGGCGGTGCTGCCCTATTTCCGGCGGTTCATGGAGGCGCTGCCCACGGTGGAGGCGCTGGCCGGCGCCGATGAACAGCAGCTGATGGCGCTGTGGCAGGGGCTGGGCTACTACAGCCGCGCCCGGAACCTGCAAAGGGCGGCCCGGGTCATTATGGAGCAGCACGGCGGCGTTTTCCCCTCCGCCTACGATACGCTGACGGCGCTGCCGGGGGTAGGGGACTACACGGCGGGGGCCATCGCCTCCATCGCCTTCGGGCAGGCTGTCCCGGCGGTGGACGGCAATGTGCTGCGTCTGGCGGCGCGGCTGACCGGCTATGACGGCAACGTGCTGGAGCCGAAGGTGCGGACGCTGATCCGCCAGTGGATGGCGGAGGTGATCCCCCATGACCGGCCCGGCGCTTTCAATCAGGCGCTGATGGATCTGGGGGCCATGGTGTGCCTGCCCAGCGGCGAACCGCTGTGCACGCAGTGTCCGGCACGGGGCTTTTGCGCGGCGCGGGAGAAGGGCTTGCAGCGGCAGCTGCCGGTGCGGGAAAAGAAGGCCGCCAAGCGGACGGAGCATCTGACGGTGTTCCTGCTGCGGCGCGGCGATGCCGCGGCAGTGCGGCAGCGGCCGGGAAGGGGACTGCTGGCGGGACTGTGGGAGTTTCCCAACGTGCCCGGCACGCTGACGGAAGCGCAGGCGGCGGCGCAATTGCAGGAATGGGGGCTTACGCCCCACCAATGGGGAAAACGCTTTTCCGACAAGCATGTTTTTACCCACATTATCTGGGAAATGACGGTATTTTCCATCGATATAACGGGCGGCGGCCCGCCGGAGTGGGTCTGGCGCACTGAAAAAGAGCGGGAAAAATACCCCATGCCCACCGCGTTTGGAAAGGTGGAGAAGTAATAAGCCTTCCCTGTGTGGGGAAATGACCGGCGATGCCTACAGCCGTTTGACGAACACCGCCCAAAGGACAGAAGATAAATAAGGAGAGAAACACAACAATGGCACAGCTTTATTTCAAATACGGGGCTATGGGCTCCAGCAAAAGCGCCAACGCGCTGATGGCCCGCTTCAACTATGAGGAGCGGGGACAATCCACGCTGTTGGTCAAGCCCCAGATCGACACACGGGACGGCGACCACATGGTGTCCTCCCGCATCGGCTTGAAGCACCCCTGCGTCTATTTCCACGAGATGCAGGCCATGTCCGACGAGACGCTGCAGCAATACGCCTGCATCATCGTGGACGAGGCACAGTTTCTGACCCGGGATGAGGTGTACTATCTGGTGCATCTGGTGGACGAGTGCAATATCCCTGTGATCTGCTACGGCCTGCGGGCCGACTTCAAGGGCGAGCTGTTCCCCGGCAGCTACCATCTGCTGGTGCTGGCCGACAAGCTGGAGGAGGTCAAGACCATCTGCTGGTGCGGCAAGAAGGCGGCCTTCAACGCCCG
>CAKTGD010000002.1 GCA_934561335.1 uncultured Oscillospiraceae bacterium | reverse complement strand
GCTCAGACCTTCCATTCGACGTACAGTTCGTGCGCGGCGTTGGGATTGGCGGCGGACTTTGCGGCAGCGGCAGGGGCTGCCGCAGATGCGGCGGCCGCAGGGGCCGCAGGCGCAGCCGATGCGGCGGGCGTGGCTTCGGATGCGGGAGAGTCGCGCTTTTCGATAAACCTGGGCGCTACCTGCGGAAACAGGGCAAGGCTCAGCACATCCTCGTCGGATTTGGCGATAGCCTTGAACTCGGTACGGTATTTTTCCAGCTCCGGCGCCAGCAGATCGGCGGGCCGGCAGGTGATCACGTCCTCCGGGGCAATGCCCGCCTTGGCGCGAACCTCGGGGTTAACCTCGCCGGGCAGCTTGCCGTATTCACCCTTGAGCATGGCGCGGCTCTCCTTGGGGAAGGTTTTGTACCGCTCGCCCATGATGACGTTCATCACGGCCTGCGTGCCCACGATCTGAGAGGAGGGGGTCACCAGCGGGGGATAGCCGAAGTCCTTGCGGACGCGGGGGATCTCCGCCAGCACGTCATAATATTTGTCCTCTTTGCCCGCCTGCTTCAGCTGGGAGATCAGGTTGGACAGCATGCCGCCGGGTACCTGATAGAGCAGGGTGTTGGTGTCCACCCGCAGCACCTTGGGATCGAGGATACCTGCATCCTGAAGCCGCTGGGCCACCTTGCGGAAGTGAACAGCGGCATCGGACATCTTGCCAAGGTCAAGCCCCGTATCACGGACGGTGCCCTTCAGCGTGGCCACCAGAGACTCGGTGGCGGGCTGGCTGGTGCCGTTAGCCATGGGAGAAAGGGCGGTATCCACAATATCCACTCCGGCGTAGGCCGCCATCAGCAGCGTCATGTCGCCGGTACCGGAGGTGTTGTGGGTGTGCAGGTGGATGGGAACCTTTACCGTCTCCTTCAGCGCCTTTACCAGAGAATAGGCGTCCATGGGCAGCAGCAGGTTGGCCATATCCTTGATGCAGATCATGTCCGCGCCCATCTCCTCCAGCTCGCGGGCCAGCTTCACGAAGTAGGCCTCGTTGTGGATGGGGGACATGGTGTAGCTGAGGGTGGCCTCTACCTGTCCGCCGTACTTCTTGGTGGAGCGGATGGCCTGCTCCAGATTGCGCACATCGTTGAGCGCGTCGAAGATACGGATGATGTCGATGCCGTTTTCAATGCTCTTGGCGCAGAAGGCGTCCACCACATCGTCGGCATAGTGCTTGTAGCCCAGAATGTTCTGGCCGCGGAACAGCATTTGCAGCTTGGTGTTCTTCACATGCTTGCGGATGGTGCGCAGACGCTCCCACGGGTCTTCGTTCAGGAAACGCATACACGCATCAAAGGTGGCGCCGCCCCAGCACTCCAGCGAATAGTAGACGATGGAGTCCAGCAGCTCCAGCGCGGGCAGCATGTCCTCGATGGTCATGCGGGTGGCCGCCTGAGACTGGTGGGCGTCACGGAGAATGGTATCGGTGATCAACAGGGGTTTATTCGATAAAAATTCCATAGACATTAGCAGTACCTCCTATTAGCCGAAGAGGGAAATTAAGACGCCGGCAGCAATGGCCGAGCCGATGACGCCGGCCACATTGGGCCCCATGGCGTGCATCAAGAGGAAGTTGCCGGGGTTGGCCTCCTGCCCCACCTTCTGACTGACCCGGGCCGCCATGGGCACGGCGGACACGCCGGCCGAGCCGATGAGAGGATTGATCTTCTCCTTCAGGAACAGGTTCATGAACTTGGCCAGCAGCACGCCGCCTGCGGTGCCGAAGCTGAAGGCGACAATGCCCATGCACAGGATCATCAGCGTCTTGGGGTTGAGGAAGGTGACGCCGGTAGCGGTGGCGCCAACGCTGACGCCCAGGAAGATGGTGACGATGTTCATCAGCTCGTTCTGGGCGGTTTTGCTCAGCCGCTCAGTGACGCCGCACTCCTTGAAGAGGTTGCCCAGCATCAGGCAGGCGATCAGCGGCGCGGCGGAGGGCACCAACAGCGCCACGAAGATGGTGACGATTACGGGGAAGATGATCTTCTCCTTTTTGCTGACCTCACGCAGCGGCTTCATAACGATCTGCCGCTCTTTCTCCGTGGTCAGGGCCTTCATGATAGGCGGCTGGATCACAGGCACCAGCGCCATATAGGAATAGGCGGACACGGCGATGGGGCCCAGCAGGGCAGGGGCCAGCATGGCGGTGACGAAAATGGCGGTGGGGCCGTCCGCGCCGCCGATGATGCCCACGGAACCGGCCTCAGCCCCGGTGAAGCCCAGATAGCGGCAGCCCACATAGGTCATGAAAATGCCCAGCTGCGCGGCAGCGCCCAGCAGCAGACTTTTGGGATTGGCGATCAGGGGGCCGAAATCGGTCATGGCGCCCACGCCCATGAAGATGAGGCAGGGGTAAATGCCCAGCTTGATGCCCAGATACAGCACATCGATGAGGCCCACGGAAACGCTCTGCCCCACGGCAACGCTGCTGAGCACCGCCTCCGATACGCCGAGACTCTGCATTTCGGCAATAAACTCCGCCGTAATGGGGTTTCCGCCGAACAGGTCCCAGTGGATATGGCCGCCGGCAAAGAGGATCTCGTGGTACATCTCCGCGCCGGGCAGGTTGGTCACCAGCATACCGATGGCGATAGGCACCAGCAGCAGCGGCTCGAACTTCTTGACGATTCCCAGAAACAGCAGCACGCAGGCGATGAGGATCATTACCGCGCATTTCCAGTTATCGCCCTGAAAAAACTGGTAAAACCCGGTTTGCTCGCAAAAATTCAGAATGGCTTGCATGGCGCGCCCTCCATTACTGGATGGTGCACAGCAGCGTGCCGGACTCGACGGCGGCGCCCTTGGCTACGGCCACGGAGGTTACCTTGCCATCGCAGGGGGCCATGATCTCATTTTCCATCTTCATGGCCTCCAGGATCATGAGGATCTGACCCTTTTTCACGGTGTCGCCGGCGACCACGTTGACGGACAGAATATTGCCGGGCATGGGAGCGGCTACACGCTCGCCGGCGCCGGCAGGTGCGGCAGGCGCAGCAGCCACAGGGGCGGCAGCGGGGGCGCCGGCAGGCGCGCCGGTCATCTCTTCGATCTCTACCTCGTAAACGGTTCCGTTGACGTTGACTTTGTATTTCTTCATGTTACTTCTCCTCTCAACACTCAGATCTTCTTCATGGAAACGATGCGGATGGCGCTGATGTCAGTGCCCATTTCCTCCGCGATGGCGGCGGCTACAGCGGCCACCATGGCCGGCGTCACAGCGCCGGCGGCAGGCACGGCGGCAGCAGGCACGGCAGGCACTGCGGACGCTTTTGCGTCTGTCCGGCGCACTACGTTGCTCATCACCGACACCAGTATGATGATGCAGATCAGGCCGATGAACACCGTACACAGTCCCATCAGACAGACAAACAGATTGGAGTAATCCATGGTTAGCAGGCTCCTTCCTTGGCAAGTATGCAAAGCGTTTGCTCAATCAGGTCAGACAGAGCTTCGATGCTTTGACAGTTGACACGTTCCTTGACGGAGTGTGCGTTCAGAATATCCGCACCGAGGCAGATCATCTCCAGCTCGGGGGCTTTTTCCTGAAAATAGGCGGGCTCCACACCCACCAGCGCGGTTTTGACGTGCATGGATGCACCTGCGTGCCGGTCACGGTAGATTTGATTGACCACGGAGGCAAGGCGGCTGTCCTTATCACTGTGCCAGCTGTGATAGCCGGCAACGCGGTGGTGGAAACCGGCGGTCTTGGCAGTGGACACATGCTGGGTCAAAATCGCGTTTTCCTGTGCCGCTGTGTCGCAGCGCAGCATGTCCTCTACATAAAAGCGATCCGATGCCACATAGGCGTGTCCCAGATTGCATGAGGCGCTCACCGCGCCGTCTGCGCCGCGCTGTACCACGCCATCAGTCAAGTTGGCCAGCGCCAGCAGAATATCCCGTTGGGAGGCTCGCTCCCAGCAGGACTTGGGGCAGGGGATCTCCTCAATGCTCAGACGACCCTCACCATCGGTATCGCGGAAGGGAAGCAGCAGATTCTGACCGTCTGTGCGAATGGCGGCGGTGAAGACCGCGGCCTCTTCGGGCCGCAGCACGATATCCGCCGTGCATGAAGCGGGAATCACATTAAAACCGGTGCCGCCGTGGAATGCACTGATCGCCATGCTGGCGGAGCGCTCCTGAAGGTTGCGCAGCATGGTGGCCATCAAGCGGATGGTGTTGCATCGCCCACGGTCGATATCATCGCCGGAGTGACCGCCCAGAAACCCGGCCAGCCGGATGCGGAAAGCCACGCTGCCTTCCGGCACGGTCTGCCAGCTGGCGGGATACCACAGCCGTTCCCGCAGACCGCTCTTACAGCCCACCATGGCCGTGTCGGAATGGAAGCCATCCAGATTGATGAGATAGCGCGCTTCCTGCAAGAATTCCGGTGAAACACGGCGTGCGCCTTTCAGGCCGATCTCCTCAGAGGCGGTGAACAGGATATGCAGCGGGCCGTGGGTGAGGTCCGGTTGCTCCAATAGCGACAGAATCACCGCAAGGCCAATGCCGTTGTCCGCCCCCAGAGAAGTGCGGCCATCGGTGACCAGCCACTCCCCCTCGCGCATAACGTTGACAGTGGCAAGCTCGGGCGCTACCTCGCCGGCCACCACCATGTCCATATGGGCTTGCAGGATCACGGTGGGGGCGCCGGGGGCGGCGTTGTTTGCGGGGAATTTGGCCATCAGATTGCCTGCGGCATCACACCGCAGATAGCTGGCGCGGGGACGAAGCTTATGCTTGAGGTAAAGACAGAGGTCTTTTTCCCGTGTGCTGGCGTGGGGAATGGCGCAGATCTGACGGAACTCCTGAAGAATGTGCTCTAGGTATACAGACATTTCCTGTGATAAGATTCAGCTGTTGATCAGCTTTTCCAGCGCGGCCATGCGCAGACAGACACAGTAGGCGGCCATGGCCTGACGCAGCACGTCTACGGTGGGCAGGCTGGGGGCGATGCGGATGTTGCTGTCGTTGGGGTCAATGCCATACGGAAAGGTGGCGCCGGCATCAGTCATGACAAGGCCTACCTCCTTGCACAGCTGCCAGGTGCGCTTGGCGGTGCCGTGCATGGCGTTGACGCTGATAAAATAGCCGCCCTTGGGCGTCTGCCACTTGGCAATATCCAGAGGCGCGATCTCACGGTCCAGAATTTCCAGAACGGCCTTGAACTTGGGGCCGAGAATGGAGGCGTGGCGCTTCATCAGGGCCAGCGTGTTCTCCTTGTTCTTCAGGAACAGCAGGTGGCGCAGCTGGTTGGTCTTGTCATAGCCGATGGTCTGCATGGTCAGCAGCTTCATCATATAGTCCATGTTGGCGGTGCTGGTGGCGAATACGGCGACACCGGCGCCGGGCAGCGTGATCTTGGAGGTGGAGGCATACTCAAAAACGCGGTCCGGATTGCCGGCCTTGGCGCAGATGCTCAGCATGTCGGGGAAGGGGAGGAAATCGCCGTCAAATTCGTGGATGCAGTAGGCATTATCCCACATCAGCAGGAAGTCGGGCGCAGCGGTTTTCATGGAGGCGATGCGCTGGATGGTTTCATCGCTGTACACGATGCCATCGGGGTTGGAATACTTGGGGACGCACCACATACCCTTGACGGCCGGATCCTTGACCAGCTCTTCCACCATGTCCATATCGGGGCCGGTGGGCAGCATGGGAACGGTGATCATGGTCATGCCGAAAGATTCGGAAACCTTGAAGTGACGGTCATAGCCGGGGGCGGGACACAGCCACTTTACCTCGTCCAGCTTGCCCCAGGGCTTTTCGCTGTGCAGCAGGCCATGGGTGTAGGCCTTGGAAATGGTGTCGTACATCAGCTGCAAGCTGGCGTTGCCGCCGACAAACACGTTCTCAGGCTGGGTGCCCAGAATATCGGCAAACAGCTTCTTCACGGAGGGCAGACCGTCCAGCGTGCCATAGTTGCGCACGTCGATGCCGTCGCATGCAAAGTCGGCGTCGGCATTCAGCACGTTGAAAATGTCGGATACCATATCCAGCTGCTCCTTGCCGGGCTTGCCGCGGGCAATGTTCAAGGACAGGTTCTGTTTTTTCAGTTCCTCATAGGCGGCGCTGACGGCGGTATACTCGGCCTGTAGTTCGCCAGAGGTCATTTCGGTGTAGCGTTTCACGGTAATCATCCTCCTGATTGTTATATATTGTTTATATCCTAAAAATCATTGTGACATACAGACGAAACCTGCATGTGCTCTTGTGAAAAAGGCGGCTGCCTGTTTTTCGGGACAGCCGCCTGAGAGTGATTCAGCAATCGCAAAGGGGCTTGATGAAGTGGCCGCCGGGCTGGCCGACGATCTGCCCGTCCTTGGCAATGGTACGGCCACGCAGGATGGTCTCCACCACCTTGCCCTGGAAGGTACGGCCGTTGTAGGGAGAGAGCTTGGTGCGGGAGTGCATAGCCTCCTGATGGAACACGTACTTGGTATCCAAATCCACCACGGCGAAGTCGGCATCGGTGCCCACCTCGAGGGAGCCCTTCATGGGATAGGTGCCGTATTCCTTGGCGGGATTCTCGGACATCAGGCGGGCCACATCGTTGATGGTGATCTTGCCCTTGTTGACGCCGTCCAGCATGACCATAGACATGGTTTCGCAAGTTGCCATACCGGCAGGAGCATCCCACAGGCTCTGCTGTTTCTCTTCCGCGGTGTGGGGCGCGTGGTCGGAGCAGACATAGGACAGCGTACCGTCACGCAGGCCTTCCCACAGCTTGTCCTGATCATACTGGGTGCGGACGGGGGGATAGCCCTTGATCATAGCGCCCAGCTCGGCGGCGTCCTGATCGGTCAGCGCCAGATAGTGGGGACAGGTCTCGGCGGTGACATGGATACCCTTCTTCTGAGCCTCACGGATCAGATCCACACCGTCACCACATGCCAGATGCAGGATGTGCAGATGGGTGCCCAATTCCTTGGCCAGCTGGATGGCGGTTTCGATGACCAGCGTTTCGCTCAGCGCGGGGCGGCTGCGCAGCATGGCGGCGTAGTCGGTTTCGCCGCTGGCCTTTACCTCGGCGGTGAGCAGATTGATTATGTCAAAATCCTCGGCGTGGATGCCCAGCTTTTTTCCGGTCTTGGCCACCTCACGGAAAATCTTGTAGACTTCACCCAGACCCAGAGGGGGAATTACATTCTCCATGCCCTCTTTATAGTTGTAGATCAGCTGGTAGCTCTTGGAATCGATGGCGTAGCCCCAGAAGAACTTGAAGCCCACCACACCGGCCTTGTTCATAGCGGCCAGCTCATTATTGTTCAGAGGCCCGAGGCACAGCCCCCACACGCCAAAATCCACAAAGGCCTTGGGCGTGATGACCTGAACCAGATCGTTCAGATTGTCTGCATTATATATAGCGGGATTGCAGTTGGGCATTTCGTAAATGGTGGTGATGCCGCCGCAGGCACCTGCCATGGAGGAGTGATAGAAGTCCTCTTTATAATGTGCGCCGTTGCGCCCGTCACGGGAATGTACATGGGTGTCAATAAAGCCAGGCAGAACATAGCGTCCCGCGGCGTCGGTGATTTCTTTTGCCTCGCCGGGCAGTTCATCTGCCGTGATGGCGGCGATTTTACCGTCTTTTACATAGATATTTGCTTTCTGAGACTCGCTGCCGGTGACAACGATGCCATTTTTAATAATGTGATCCCACATGCTGAAAACCCCTTTCCGCTATTCAAGCTATTCAAAAAAGCTGTCTAATTTCCCATGATGGAATTTTACATATAGCAGTATAGCACCTTTTTGGCGCAAAATCTATTACGGATATTTTATTACAGCCATTTAAAATCGATGATTGCAAATTTGACCTGTGCGTGAGATAATCTATATGTCAATTCGTAGGGTAAGAATCTGAGGGTCAAGCAGTTGATTAGGTAAAATAGACAAAATATAATCTGAGAGAACACAACAAAAGGAGTATGCATCATGGAAAAACTCGTTATCGCTCTCGGCGGCAACGCGCTGGGCAATACCGCCGCTGAACAGCTGCACCTTGTCACCGAAACCGCCAAGTCTATCGTGGATCTTATCGCCGCCGGCAATGAAGTCGTCGTCGCCCACGGCAATGGCCCTCAGGTGGGCATGATCAATCTGGGCCTGTCCACCGCTGCCGAGGCCAAGGCCATCAAGGCGGACATGCCGTTCCCTGAGTGCGGCGCCATGTCCGAAGGCTATATCGGCTACCACCTGCAGCAGGCTATCGGCAACGAGCTGACCAGCCGCGGCATGAACAAGCCTGTGGCCACCATCGTGACCCAGACCGTCGTTTCCGCCGATGACCCTGCCTTCCAGAATCCTACCAAGCCTGTGGGGGCTTTCTATGATAAGGAGACCGCCGATCGTATCGCCGCTGAAAAGGGCTATACCATGGTGGAGGATGCCGGCCGCGGTTACCGTCAGGTTGTTCCCTCTCCCAAGCCCTTTGACATCGTGGAGAAGGCATCCATCAAGACACTGGTTGACGCCGGCCATGTGGTTGTGGCAGTCGGCGGCGGCGGTGTGCCTGTGATTCGCAGTGCGGACGGCAAGGTTTCCGGAACCCCCGCCGTGATCGATAAGGACTTCGGCAGTGAGCTGCTGGCTGAGCTGCTGGACGCCGACATGCTGGTGATCCTGACCGCTGTGGATCAGGTTGCCATCAACTTCAACAAGCCTGACCAGAAGGGCTTGGATAAGATATCCGTGGCCGAGGCTAAGGAGTACATCGCACAGGGCCAGTTTGCCAAAGGCTCCATGCTGCCCAAGGTTGAGGCCGCTGTCAAGTTCGTGGAGAGCAAGCCCGGCCGCAAGTCGCTGATTACCTCTCTGGCAAAGGCCAAGGACGCGCTGGCTGGCAAGGACGGTACGGTTATCGCCTGAATGGTGAAGAATCCTCGTAAAAACAGCAAAAAGAAGAACATTGTTTAAAGATATAGGAGGAAAAATTATGGAACCCAATGTGCATTTTGCAGGCCGTGACATTATCAACGCATATGATTTCAACAATCAGGAGCTGTGCCACATCATGGATACCGCAATGATCTATGAAAAGCGCGTTAAAAGCGGCGAGGTCATCAAGGATCTGGCTGGTATGACCGTTGCCACACTGTTCTTCGAGCCCAGCACCCGTACCCGCCTGAGCTTCCAGGCCGCCATCAACCGCGTGGGCGCCAGCTGCATCGATCTGGGTAACGCCAGCGTTTCTTCTCAGGCTAAGGGTGAGACCTGGCAGGACACCATCAGAACCGTTGACGGTTATGTTGATGCCATTGTGATGCGTACTCCCATCGCCGGCGCCGCTCAGGAAGCTGCCGATATCGCTGTGCATCCTCTGATCAACGGCGGTGACGGTTCCCGCCAGCACCCCACACAGGCGCTGCTGGATATCTATACCATGCGCAAGGAAGCCGGCCATCTGGGCGGCCAGACCATCACTTTCCTGGGCGACCTGAAGTATGGCCGTACCGTTCACAGCCTGGGCTACTTTATGCAGCAGTTTGGCAACAAGATGATCTTCGCCACGCCCGAGGAACTGAAGATGCCCGCCGAGATCACGGCCGATCTGCGCGCCAAGGGTGCTGATATTGTGGAGACCACCGATGTCAAGGCCGCTCTGGCGCAGTCTGACTTCGTGTATGTTACCCGCGTTCAGCGTGAGCGCTTCCCCGATGAGGCGTCTTACAACCGCGTCAAGGGCAGCTACATCGTTAATAACGAGCTGCTGAAGTGCGCCAAGAAGGATATTGTTATCATGCATCCGCTGCCTCGCGTTGATGAGATCGCCACAGAGGTTGATTCTTATCCCGGTGCCGCCTACTTCCGCCAGGCACACAACGGCATGTATCTGCGTATGGCGCTGCTGGGCCTGATTACCGGCCGCATCTAAATTTAAGCTCTGCCTTTGTACCAAAACACCGCTTTCTTCCTCTTCCGGGGAAACGGGCTGCATGTGTATCATGCGGCCCGTTTCGCCGTGTCAGAAACAATTCTATCTTGCTATATTGTTTTTTATATAGCAAGACGGAATGTAAAAAAGGCTATAAGATTGATGCGGTACAATTGTTATATAAAGTTGCCGTTAAGAGAAAAAGGCTGATTTTTCTTTGGGAAAAATCAGCAGACCACTTGTAAAAGACCTATAAGCGTGCTATGATAGCTTTTATGGTACGCATCTTGTATACAACATGGTTGCCGCAGCGGAGACGAGGGTAGAGGGGCTTTGACCTTGTTTATCCATGAATACGATACCAAGATGACCGGCGCAGTGGAACAGAGTACATACGGGGGATAAGGAGCTGTTTTTCGTGGGCAATTTGAAAAGCAGGGCGTATGACATCATAAAGGATAATATTATTACCTGTCGCTACACACCCGGCGAATTCCTCAATGAGGCGCAGCTGATGGAAGAGGTGGGCGTCAGCCGCACGCCGATCCGTGAGGCGCTCAACAAGCTGGAGCAGGAGCGTCTGGTGCGCATTGTCCCCAAAAAAGGTGTAATGGTCAGCGAATTGACACTGCGGGAGATCAACGAGATTTATCAGGTGCGCCTAATGCTGGAGCCGCAGGTGGTGCGCCTGTGGGGCAACCGGATCCCGGTGGAAGAACTGGAGCACTGCCGTATGCGCCTGATGAATTACAGCCCCGAGATGAGTATGCTGGAGCGCAGCGGCTTGGACGACAGCCTGCACCGGTTGATTATTGACTATTGTCCGAATAGCTATATTCACGATTGGTCCGATTACCTGTATTGTCAGAACCAGCGTGTGCGTATTTTCACCGGGCGGATCGGACAGAGGATGGAGCTGAACAACGCCGGACACCTTAAGATTCTGGATAAGCTGCTGCTGGGAGATTGCAGCGGCGCAGCAGAGCTGTTGAATGAGCATTTGGAGGAGGGTAAGCGCAATACCTCTGATGTGCTTTTGCAGATGGGGCTATAAGCTGACACAGCGTAAATGGAATGAACATAAAAAGCAGGCGGCCTTAGGCCGCCTGCTTTTTATGTTCGTGTTGGTTCCATGACATGGTTTTGCGCCGAATTTCGGTTGTTATGTATGACGAGGAGGAAAGGTGCTCAGCCGTTGCGTTCGCCCACATAGGTGGAGTTCAGGCTGATGTGTTCACGCAGCAGCTCTGAGGCACGATGACCGTCACGCTGCTTCACCGCCTGTAAGATTTCGTTGTGCTCGCGGAATACATCGCGGATCGTGCGGATCTGGTCGTAGGTGTTATCCATATAGTGTTTGCGCTTGGCCTCCACCACCATATCGAAGCGCCGGGCATAGTAGCGCATGGTGTAAGTGCGGATGTTATCCAGCGTGGAGGTCAGCAGCTTGGAGTTGGTATAGTGATAGAGCATCTGGTGAAAGGCATTGTCGCTGGCATAGAAGTCTGAAATATTCTCCACCCGCTGACAGTCCTCTTGCAGCATCTGCTCCATGGCGCGGATCTGGTCGCCGGGAATCATGTCAATGGATTGCAGCAGCGCATAGGGCTCCAGCATCAACCGCAGGTCGAAGGCGGCCTTATAGTCGGCGTCGGTTCCTATGGCTACGCTGGCTTTTTTATAGGGCATCAGCTCCACAAGGCCGTCCTTGTTCAGCATGTTCAGCGCTTCTCGAACCGGCGCGCAGCTTACCCCCATCTGCTTGGACAGTCCCAGAATATTCAGAGTTTCACCGGGGGCGAAACCGCCTGAGAGGATCTCACGGCGCAGCGCGTCATATACACGGTCGCGGATCAGCATCGTATCCTTCAGGTTTTCAAATTGGGTCACCGGATTGTACCTCCTGATATTTTTCTGCCGATTAATGTTTATATATTATATGATTTTCCCAACATAAAGTCAAGTAAATGGCCATAAACTTGGCGATATTATGAAAAAACCAGGAGCTGAAAACCCACTAGTAGCGATTCTCGGTTATTGGCTCTATATACTTTGCGCATCGATGTGAAGATAAGTGATCCTGTGCGGCGATTCGTGATGCATCTGCTGGCCGGTCATGCCGGCGATGCTCTTCCTGTATGTAAGAGTGAGGCGGGCGGCGTTGGGCTGCGGGAGGGGTCTGGGGTACAGCCGGAAAAGAATGGTGTATTGACGAATTGGCCGATTTGCATTATAATTTCTGAGTATTATCTACAGGAAAGGAGCAAAAATGTGATGCGAGTAAAGTATCCCGCAGTATTGCTGGCGCTGCTGCTGGCACTGAATTTGACCGCTTGCAGTATAGGCGAAAAAAAGTTTGAACGCGGCACAGTGGAGGGGCAGACCTATACAAGCGCATTCCTCGGCCTGACATGCACGGCGCCGTCAGAGTATATGTACTTAAGCGATGAGGAGATTGCCGAACTGAACGGCGTGGCCGCAGATGCCATAACCGACCAGGCGCTGGTGAAGGAGATGCAGTCTCTTCTGGAGAACGGTGAGCAGGTACAGGATATGTACCTGATGACGGAGGATGGTCTGCAAACGGTGAATGTCATGCTGACCAAGGTAGAGACGAAAGGTGCAGCGGTGGATATGGCCGCCTTTGCCGAGACCGGTGCAGCACAGGTAAAGAGCACCTATGAGGCCATTGCCGGTATGAGTGATGTAGAGGCGGCGCATGATACCGTCACCTTTATGGGGCAGCAGTATGAGGGGATCCGCATGACTGCCACCTATGATGGAAACGCGCCGGTTTATTGCGTGCAGGTCTGCATGCAGGAACACGACTATGTGTGCGTGGTGACGTTTACCAGCTATGTGGAGGATCACACGGCGGAGATGATGGATTTCTTTGCGCCCATTGCCGCAGAGGAGAAATAATGTGCAGCAAACACTGCCGCAGTGCCTTTGACACTGCGGCAGTGTTTTTTGTTGGGAGGACGTTTGACATAACGAAGAAAAAGTAATCGTTGACCGTTTGCACATTTTACGGTACACTGTGAATAAATCTCGTGATTTTAATTTGGCAGGAGGAGAGACAATGGGAGACATTGCTTGGGCAGTGGGGATGCTTTTTGCCACGCTTCTATTGGTCTGGCTGGGGATCAGGAGCCGCCGCAGCGCCTATCAGAGCTATGCGGACGATCTGAAGCGGTATACCGCTACCACACCGATGACGGTTACGCATCTGGAAAAATCGGAGATGGAGCGCTGGGAAACGCAGGATGACGGCACAGACAAGCTGATGCGGTATGTGGTCTATCTGCCCACCTATGAATACACGGTGGCGGGTAAGACCTATACCTATTTCAGCCGGCAGGATTTCGGCAGCGGCAAGGGGATAGGGCGGCAGGTCACCGGCTATTATGACCCGACCGATCCGAATCTGATTTCGGAGAACAGGCCCGCCAGACCGATTCTGAGCGGAGGCTTCTTCTTTATCGGCGCGGCCATATGCCTGACGGCGGCCGTGGTGATCCTGAATGAGGAGTTTTACTGGTTTATCTGACAGAGGAGCAGCGCGGCGGACATTCATTGTCCGCCGCGCTGCTTTGCTTATTATTGTGCCGTATAGCGCCGCGGCACACGGCTGTCGGTCAGCACCAGATCGTGCGGGACGGTTACAATATCGCCTGTGTGGCAGTTTAAACCGGTCACATCGATCATGGTGTGCGTCAGCCCCGGCGGGCACAGCACCGGCACCCGGGTGTCCCCCAGCAGCACATAGGGGTGGCGCTGCTGCCAAAAGGCCCGCAGGCCCCGGTTGCGATAGGTAAAAGCGCCGTCGGCGGTGCCTGCATCAATCACAGCCACGGCGGAATCCCGCCGCAGCAGGGTGCTGCCATAGCCGATCCGATCCCCTTTTTTCAACTGCCGTACCGCGCAGATCCGCGCCTGCATGACGGCGGCAGGCACCAGCTCGGGACAGCCGCAGCCCGTCAGCCCCGAACCGATCCGTACCGCGTCCAGCCGATATTGGGCGATGTCCGCCGTATGGGTGGCGGCAATATGCCGCAGCCCCACCGGGTAATCAGACAGCCCCAGCAGAACCTGACTGAAGCGGGCAAATTGCTCCGGCGCGGCAGCGCGGCTGCGAAAGTGGGAGAAAATACCCTCCACATGCACATCCTTCAGGGAAAAGACCTGCTTCATTTCGTCCAGCTGCTCCGGCAGAAAGCCAAAGCGCCCGAAGCCGCTGTCAACCGCCAGATGGATGTGGGCGTCCATTTGCAGCGCACTGACAGCCTGCGCCTGCGGCAGACTTTCTACGCTTATGATGATGTGGTATTGCAGCAGCTTGCGCAGCAGCGCCGTGTCATGCACACAGCTGAGCAGCAGTATGCGCTCCTGCGTTCCGGCCAGCTCCAATGCCTCGTCTGCTGTGGCGCAGGCAAACAACGCCGCACCCTGCTCTTTCAGCAGTGCTTGCAGCTGCATTGCCCCCAGTGCGTAGGCGTTGCTTTTCAGAACAGGGATCACCTGTCCATTTTCGGCGTAGTGCCGGTAGTTGTGCAGCACAGCCTCTGTATTGACGATCAATTCTGCCATATGCGGTTCCTCGTGCGTGATGTTGGTGTGTATACCCTATAAACGCGCGGCAGGGCGAAAATGTTTCAGCCCGCCGTGCTTCTTGTGCCCTCAGGTCACAGTGTTGCCCGCTTTGGCTGAAATATGCAGCCGCCTGCACAGAAAAGAAAGCGAGGACGCATTGCGTGGAATGCGTCCTCGTGAGCCGTTTCAGAGTTGGCTGTGGATAATGGTTTCCGGCGGACGGATTACCACCCGCGTATTGTCGGCTACGGAGCCGGTCAGAAAGGCGTTGCCGCCCACCACGGCATTTTCGCCGATTGCGGTTTCACCGCCGAAAATCGAGGCGCCCGAATAGATGGTAGCGCCGTTTCCCACCGTGGGATGGCGCTTTCCGCTGCTGCGGGCGCGACCGCCGCGGGGGCTGAGGGCGCCCAGCGTCACGCCCTGATACAGCTTTACGTGATCGCCGATCACCGTGGTTTCCCCCACAACGATGCCGGTGCCGTGGTCAATAAAGAAAGAACTGCCGATCTGTGCGCCGGGATGGATGTCGATACCGGTTCTGCTGTGGGCATATTCCGTTATCATGCGGGGAATGGTGGGCACATGCCGCAGATACAGCTCGTGACTGATGCGATAGGCGAAAATGGCGAACAGTCCCGGATAGGCCAGTACGATTTCTTCACGGTTCTGCGCGGCGGGGTCACCGTCAAAAATGGCATCGATATCGCTCAGCAGCAGCTGCTGGATGCGGGGCAGCTGATCTACCACCTGACGTGCAATAGAGGCAGCACGCTCAGCTTCACTTTCCGGAAGCGCCAGTGAAACCTGTTTGCGCAAGGCGTTTTCGATGTGCTCCAGCAGCAGCGCGGCATAGTCTGCCGCAGCCAGCGTCATCAAGGCGCTGCTGCCAAAATAGGCGGGAAACATCAGCTGGCGAATCTCCCTGAGCAAGGCGATAATGGCCTTGCGCTCAGGCAGGCGCAGGCTGCTGCCGTACATGGGGAGCTGGGCGCTGCGCATGGTTTCGGCCATGACTTGAGCCGCTGCGCGGATACGATCCTCGTACATAGGCTTACTCCTCTGCCCACAAAGCGGTGGACAGGTAGCGTCCGCCGTCATCCGGCAGCAGCGCCACGATGGTTTTCCCATGGTTTTCACTGCGGCGAGCCAGTACGTCAGCGACCCAAAGCGCCGCACCTGAGGTAATACCGACCATAACGCCCTCTGTCCGCGCCAGCAGCCGCGCCGTGCGGTAGGCATCCTCCTCTGCCACGGTAAGGATCTCATCCACCACCGCGGCGTCATAGTTTTGGGGCACAAAGTTGGCACCGATACCCTGTAGGCCGTGGGGGCCTGCGTGCCCCTGACTCAACAGGGGAGAGGCGGCCGGCTCCACCGCCACAACGCGGATGGCGGGGTTCTGCTCCTTCAGATACCGGCCGACGCCGGAGACGGTGCCGCCGGTGCCGACGCCTGCTACAAAGATATCCACATGTCCATCGGTATCCCGCCAGATCTCCGGGCCGGTGGTTTTATAGTGGGCGGCCGGATTGGCGGGATTGTCGAATTGACCGGCCAGAAAGCTGCCGGGGATTTCGCGGGCCAGCTCCTCGGCCTTGGCCACAACGCCGGCCATCCCGCCCTCGTTTACCAGCACCAGCTCCGCACCGTAGGCCTTCAGGATGGCCCGCCGTTCGGTGCTCATGCTGGCGGGCATGGTCAGGATTACCCGATAGCCTCTCGCGGCTGCCATGGCGGCCAGACCGATGCCGGTGTTGCCGGAGGTGGGTTCGATCACGGTGCCGCCGGACTTCAGCGCACCGTGCTGTTCTGCCTGACGCAGCATCTCCAGCGCCACGCGATCCTTGACGCTGCCTGCGGGGTTGCAGCGTTCCAGCTTGACCAGCAGCGTGGCTTGCAGCCCCCGCGCCTTTTCGTAATGTGCTACGCGCAGCAGCGGCGTGTTGCCCACCAGCTGCTCTACAGAGTGATAAATACCCATTGAGATCTTCCTTTCTGCGTTTCCGCCGTTTGTGGTATGGTTTTTTATGTTATGCGCAAAAAAACAGAGGGTGTATGATTGTCATACACCCTCTGTGCGGCTCTCAAAAGCTTCTACGCCCCCTATGCGGCGCAGACAGAAAACGTATGACATCGAAACGCGCAACAAACCAAGCCCATGCAGCACATGGACACACAGCTCTGACAAGTTGCACGATACAGCATACGGATTCTTCCTTTCGAAATATTTTCCATATTATAGGCGGATCAAACCACTGTTGTCTATATATGAAAATCATAAAATCGCGGCGAAAGAGCGGGGGAAAATTAACAGATATTACAAGGGACGCGCGTCCTCATGGGCCACATAGAACATAGCCAGCGCGCCGGGGCCTACATGACTGCCGGTGACCGGCTCATAGTCCACCACAATAATCCGGGCCTTGGGGTCGGATGCATGCAGCGTGGCGGCCAGCTCCAATGCCTCGTCCCGGCAGCCGGCGTGGGCAATACCAACCGGCCAGTGGCCCAGCAGCTCTGCGTTTTCGGCAAAGTTGTCTGCCAGAGAACGAATGGCCCGCTTGCGGCCCTGCACCTTGCCGAACACCACGATGCGGCCCGCCGCGTCACCCTTCAGCAGGGGTTTGATCCGCAGCGCCGTTCCCACGGCGGCGGCCACACCGGAAACGCGTCCGCCGCGCCGCAGATGCATCAGGTCGTCCACCGTGAAGATCTGGCGAATCCGGGCGCGCAGCGCCGTCAGCTCCCGTATCGTTTCGTCCAGCGTATAGCCGGCCTCCCGACAGGTGGCGCCGTGGAGTACCTGAAGTCCCTCGCCCAGTGAGGCGGCGCGGGTGTCAAACACCACAAGGCGCCGCTGAGGATAGGCTTCCCGCAGCTCCCGTGCAGCCATGACGGCCGACTGATAGGCGCCGCTGATGCCGGAGGACATGCCAATATGCAGGACGTCGTGTCCCGCTTCCAGCAGAGGCTCCCATACCTGCGCATACTGATCCATGGAGACCATGGAGGTGCTGACCGGCGTGCGGTGCAGCATATCATAATAGGCGTCCGCGTCAAAAGCGGCCAGATCCAAGCACTGGTGCTCCTCACCGTTTACGATGTAGGAAAAAGGCAGCAGCGTCAACTGATGATGCACCAATTCCGCGGTGGGAAGGTTGGCGGAAGTATCGGTAGAAATCACAAAGGACATAATGAATACCTCGTTTAAATCTAATGATACATATTATTATATATCATTTCTTAATTGTGTCAATAGATATTATGGTGTGTCTTGTCATTTTTCATAGTATGTGCTATACTTTATATAGATATATGCATAAATGGAAACAGGAGCAAATGAGAACATGCAAGAGAAATATGATTCCCAGCTCGTTGCCGGCAAATTGCGCCGCTGGAGCCACTATTTACAGCAATACCGCTTGCCCACCTGGGACCAGATTCCGACACTTGGGCTGTATATGGATCAGGTTCTGACACTGCTGAGCCATTACCTCCCCTTTTTACCCAAAAAGGAAAAAGAGGAGCAGATCATCACCACCAGTGCCATCAATAACTATGTACGCATGAAGCTGATGCCTGCGCCGGAGAAGAAAAAGTATAACCGCATCCATATCGCCTATCTGATCATGATCTGCGCCCTGAAGCAGAGCTTGACCATGTCTGAGATTCAGAAGATCCTGCCCAACGGTCTTTCGGAGGAGGAGGTCAAAAAGACATATGAAGCCTTCGTGGAGCAGTATATCAGCTCTGCCCACGTGTTTGTAACAATGGTGGAGGGGATGGCCGCGCAGCTGCTGGAGACAAATGAGGCAGGTGTGGCCGATGTGAACAGTTTTGTGCTCTCTACGGCGGTAATGAGCAATTTTTCCCGGCTGTTGACCACAAAATTATTGGATTTGCAGGGCGCGCCTTATTCTGAGGAGGCGGTGGCGCTGCGTGAGCCTGAAAAGTAAAGAGAACGCAGGCCGCAGCCTTTAAGACTGCGGCCTGCGGCTTTAATGCGCTGCCGCTTTGGCGTTGAACCGTGTTTCTCTTTTTCGGGAATCAAACAGCGCGGCAGACTCTTGCAGTGAAACGGCTGAACAAGCGAATACGAACGATTCCTCCCGGTGAGAACCGCTGTTCTTACCGGGAGGAATTGCGCTTGATACGTCGTAACGCGGCGGGATAGTGGATCAAAGGTTGCTTTCTTTATGGTTGGCACTCTTGCGCAGGTAGTTGCCGATGTTGGTCAGGCACATAAGCAGGGTCACCAGAAAAATACCCGGGATCAGGATGATCCACCAGCTGCCGGTGAGCAGGGCCTTTTCCGAAAGGGACAGCATACTGCCCCAAGAGATGATTTCCAGCGGCAGCCCCATACCCATGAAGCTGAGGGTAGACTCAGAGCCGATGGCGCTGCGGACGTTCATGACCACCATGAACATGATGGAGGCGATGAAGTTGGGCGCCAGATGCCTGCGCAGAATGTGGAAAAAATTGCCGCCCATACAGCGGGACGCAACCACATATTCGCTGTTTCTGATCTGCCGTACCTCTGTACGGATGACCTTGGCAATACTTGCCCAGCTGGTGACGCCAATGACGACGGACAAGGTCAGCACATTGGCCGCCCCCAGAATTGCCTGAAGGAACAGCACCAGCAGCAGCCCGGGGACACTGAGAAAGATTTCTGTGAAGCGCATCATCAGGGTATCCAGCCACTGGGGGGCTATACCGCTGACAGAGCCATAGACCACGGCGATAAAGGTGGAGATGATGGTTGCCAGAAAACCGATGGCAATGGAGATCCGGCCGCCGTACCAGATGCCGGAGAAAATGTCACGCCCCAGGGTATCTGTGCCGAACAGAAACTCCGAATTGGGGGCAGCGCTGAAATTTTGCAGGTCGAGGTAACCGGGGTCCTTGGTCATCAGCACCTCTGCAAAGAGGCAGCACACCACAATGGCGGCCATCAGGATCGCGGAGATCCACGGAAAGCCCTTGTGCCGCTTTACCTTCTGGGGAGGAGCAGGGGGGGACTGCCGGATCCCCACCACGGTGAACAGCTTTTCTTCCGTCATGTTCTGGTCACCTCCGATGTTTCTACCACGTCATTTGCCTTGATCCGGGGATCGATCTTCTCGTTGATGATCTGCCCGATCAGGTTGCAGAAAATCACCAGAATCCCGGTCATCATGCAAAGCACCATAAGCAGATTGTAATCGTGATACCGGGCGCTTTCGTAGGACAGCGCGCCAATACCGGGATAGCTGAACACCGTTTCCACGATATAGGTGCCGCCCATCACATGGGGAACGGAGATTGCCATAATGCTGATGTAGGAGGGGATGATATTCCGCAGGCAGTGCTTGAACATGATGTCCTTTTTGCCCAGCCCCTTGGATTTTCCCAGAAGCACATAGTCCGCTCTGGTTTCCTCCAGCAGCTTGTTGCGGATCATGTAGCCATAGTACCAAAGATGCTGCAGCACCACGATGATCAGGGGCAGGATCAGATGCCGAAGGATATTCAGCACATCATTCCTGTGGCCGATGTCATAGGCACCGCTGCTGGGCAGCCAATGAAGGTTTACCGCAAATAGCAGGATCAGCACCAGAGATAGCCAGAACTCCGGGATGCAGCTCAGCAGCGTGCCAACGCTGCACAAGATCCGATCCAGCCATTTATCCTCGTTCCATGCACACAGGATTCCCAGCAGCAGCGCACCTACAAAGGTGAGAATAAAGCCGATACCGCCCAGAATCAGGGTGAATCCGATCCGCTGACCGATTACCTCCATAACATCCTGCTTGTACTTGAAGGAAATGCCAAAGTCGCCCTTGGCAGCCTTTTCCAGCCAGCGGATGTATTGGATGTGGATGGGATCGTTCAGCCCCAGTTTGTCTCTTGCCTCTGCCTTCTCCTGTACGCTCATCTTTTCCACCCGCTCGCCATAGTAGCTCATCAGGGGATCGCCGGGCGCAAGGCGGGAGATGTAGAAAACGGCCACCGAGAGAAGAAACACACTCAGCAGGAACACCAGAATTTTCCTTCCGTAGTAAAGAAAAGGATTTTTTCTCATGCGTCTGCCTCCTTTCCCAGCACAAAATGACCGGGCGCCACCTCCGTCAGCACACCGTCACGGTCAAAGTCGAGCTCGTCAAAGTCCACCCGCACCTTGTTCCGCTCGGCAATGGGATCGGGAACCGGAATGGCAGACAGCAAAGCCTTGGTATAGGGATGCCGGGGATCATCATAGAGCGACCGGGTCGGCGCCAGCTCCACCAGCTTACCGCGGTACATAACGCCTACCCGGTCACACAGGTATTCCACCATGGACAGGTCGTGGGCGATAAACAGCATGGAGCAGCCATGCTCCCGATTGCAGTGGCGCAATAAATTGATGATCTGGGCCTGAATTGACACATCCAGCGAGGCAATGGGCTCGTCCGCTACCAGAAGCTCCGGCTCCATGGAAAGGGCTCGGGCAATGGCTACCCGCTGGCGCTGGCCGCCGGAAAGCTCCGGGGGATATTTGTCCAGGTAGGTGCGATCCATGCCGACATAGCGCAGCTGAAATTCCGCCTCTGCCCGCAGGCTCCCTCTGGGAGGGGTTATGCGGTGGATCGCCATAGGCTCTGCGATAATATCCGCCACCGTCATACGCTGATTCAAGCTGGAGGTGGAATCCTGAAAGATGATCTGGCGCCGCGCCTCCAGACTTTTGCGGTGCTTGACAAACTGGCGCTTGTCACAGACATCGATGCCGTTGTACAGGATGTTTCCTTCAATGGGCCAGTAAACATTCATGATGCAGCGGGCCACAGTGGATTTCCCTGAGCCGGACTCGCCCACAAGACCGAAAATCTCTCCCCTTTGCATTTGAAAGGAGACATTGTCCACCGCCTTGATCATGGCGTGCTTGCCCAATTTGAACACGTGGGAGAGGTGCTGCACATCCAACAAAATCTCAGACATGTTTCTTCCCTCCTATCGGTGAAGTGATTTGGGGGGCTCTGGGATCCAGAAGCCATGTTGCCGCATAGTGCGTATCGGTGATCCGGAACATAGGCGGCTGCTCCTGATAGTCGATCTCCAGAGCATATTCGTTCCGACAGGCGAAAGCGTCTCCTTGGGGCGGGTCGATCAGAGTAGGCGGCATACCGGGGATGGCCTTCAGCGCCTGAGTACCCTTGTTCAGGGCGGGAAGGGACTGCATCAGCCCCCATGTATAGGGGTGCCGGGGGTCATAGTATACCTCCTCGGCAGTGCCGATTTCCACAATTTTGCCGGCATACATGATGGCTACCCGGTCTGCGCACCGTGCCACCACACCCAGATCGTGGGAAACCAGAATGGTCGCGGTGCCCATCTTCACCTGAATCTCCTTCAAAAGATCCAGAATCTGGGCCTGAATGGTCACATCCAAAGCGGTGGTGGGCTCGTCAGCCAGCAGGATTCTGGGGGCGGCTGCCAGCGCAATTGCCATGACGCTTCTCTGGCGCATGCCGCCGGAGAAGTTGTAGGGATACAGCTTGTACCGCTCGTGAGGCTGGCGGATGCCCACCAGCTCCATCAGCTCGATGACCCGGTTATAGACCTGCTCTTTGGACAGCTTGGGCTGGTGGATCAGAACGGCCTCGGCAATCTGCTTGCCGATGGGCAAGGTTGGATTCAGGGCGGTCATGGGATCTTGAAAGATCATGGAGAACAGCTTGCCCCGGAGCTTACGCATATCCTTGTCGGAGTAGCCGGTAATATCCACGCCGCTGGCATAGATCTTGCCGCCCTCGATTTTTGCGCGCTTGGGCAGCAGCTTCATAATTGCCTTGCAGAGTATACTTTTTCCGCAGCCGGATTCGCCTACGATGGCAAGCACCTCGCCGGGGTGGAGCGCAAAGCTCACATCGCGGACGGCCTGCACCTTACCTGCCGGAGAATCAATCCCCACAGATAAGTTTTCGATCTTTAATAATTCTTCCATCAGAATCGTCCTATCTCGGTTGTATTGGGAAATTTTCCTTTACAAAAGCATCATGCGTCTGCCTGTGAAAAACGAGGAATAAGGGGCTGGAAACCAGCCCCTTATATGGTGCGTTTTATCGATTATCCGATTGTCCATTCGGTAACATTCCAGAAAATGCCCACGCCGTGGTGCCCCAGAACGGTATTGGGATCGATGCCCTTGATGCTGTTATTGGCCACATACATGGCATCAATATAGGCAAAGAAGGTGAATGCGGGAGCCTGAGCCATAGCGATCTGGAACTGCTTGTAGCACTCGGCACGCTCGGCGGGGTCATTGGTCTGGCGCGCCTTCTTCAGCCACATATCCACATCTTCGTTGGAGTAGCCGGAGTAGTTGGCGCCTGCATCGGAGGAAAAGACCTTGTAGGTGTGGTCATCGGCGTCATAGGGGGAGCCCCAGCCGATGATGCAGCACTCCTGCCCGCCCCAGTCAATGCCGTCGGCGGGAACTTTGGCCTTAACATCCAGACCGGCCTGCTGAAGCTGCTGAGCGGCAATCTGAGCCATATCGATACGGACCTGATCGCCGGGGGTGGCGTCAATGGTGAAGGAGATCCGCTCACCGTTGCGGCACCAGTAGCCATCGGCATCCTTTTCGCAGCCGGCTGCTTTGAAGGCGGCCTCGGCCTTGGCCATGTCGTAGGAATACTTTTCAACGCCTTCGTAGTTATACTTGTTCAGCTGAATGGGACTGTAGGCCACGAAGCCTTCGCCCAGCAAAACGGCGTCAACAATTGCCTGACGGTCGATGCAGTAGCTGATGGCGGGGATCAGGTCGGCATTTGCCTGCCAGTAAGGGTTCCAGAAGTTGTACAGAATGCCCCGGTAGTCGGCAGTCTTCATGTCGTAAACGGTGAGATTCTTGGAGTCTTTAAAATTTTGCGCATCCTTGGGAGTGACCTGAGCCAGATCCAAAGTACCCTCTTTCAATTGCAGAGCCTTGGCATTGTCATCGTTGACGATCTTGAAGATGATGGTATCGATCTTGGCTGCACCTGCGAAGTAATTTTCATTCTTCACCATGGTGATGGCCTGCCCCACGTCCCAGCTCTCCAGCTTGTAGGGACCAGTGCCGATGGGGCTCTTGAAGAACGGGGATTCCCACATATCTTCGCCCTCAAGCTTGTGCTTGGGCAGGATGGACATGGTCATGTAGTCCAGAAATGCGGAGTTGGGCTCGGAGAGGATAAAGGCAATCTCAGTGTCGGAGATGACGTTGATATCAGCGATTTCAATGTAGTTGGGATAGTTCTCGGAGTCGTTGTCCGGGTTCATAATGGCTTCGATGGTGAACTTTACATCGTTGGCGGTGAACTTCTCGCCATCATGCCACTGCACATCGCTGCGCAGCTTGAAGGTGTAGGTCATGGATGCATCATCGCAGCTCCAGCTTTCAGCCAGACTGGGAACGGGCTGATCGTCTGCATCCAGCTTCACCAGAGAGTCAAACAGCAGGTGCTTGATCTCGCAGTGTTCGTTCATGATGGGATTGATCGAGTCGTAGTCGCCGGAGCCATAGACCAGGGTGGAACCCTTGTCCTTGCTGCTGCCGCAGGCTGCCAGTCCCAGCACCATAACAATGGTCAACAACAGTGCGATTGCCTTTTTCATGTGACTTCCTCCTACTTTTTATGCATGTTGTTATTTTAACAAGCCGGGTTGCCCCCCACAAGCCCCCTAGGGGGATACTTCTGCGGTTACTTGGCGATATCATCGAGCGCGCTTGATCAGAGGCGTTCTTGCTATGCCTGTTTCTGCGAGGCGTATCAGGAGACCGTCAATGCTGAACGGTTTTGCCGGAGCTATCACATCAGCGGGCGAGAGGCTTTCTGCCCGTCCTGCGTTTGCGTATTTTTCGGATGATTGTTGCCCCGCGCAATGGCTTTTGGACGGGGTTTTGTCTATTTTGTGGAAATGTAAAAAATACGAAAAGTTGTCTTGAAATTATGCCTGCGGCGTGCTATTCTTCTATAGCAATCAAAAGAGATTGTCAATTTAATAAGTTGCTGTTTAAAACATAACGAACTGCCCGCCTGCCGAAGGAAGGACTGTTGCGTAGTATACCAGCAGAAATTGAAGAACGCAGTGCCAATGAAGGGGCTGTGCGGCTTCGTGTACGGTTTCGACGCTGTGCCATTTCTGCTGAAAGCTCGTTGCAGTTCGGATAATCGGTGGGTATTCTATTTCTAAACGGCAAATTTCGGAATATACGGAGGCACACTATGTTTCAGAAAATAGCGGAGCATACTTATCTTCGCCTCTGCGAATTTTACACAGATCGACCCAACATCGGCCTGATCTGCGGAAGCCGCAGGACACTTCTGTTTGAAGCGGGCAATTCTGCTGCCCACGTCCATCAGATGCGGCAGGAGCTGGCGGCGGCGGGGCTTCCCCAGCCGGATCTGGCGGCGGTTTCCCACTGGCACTGGGACCATACGTTTGGCATGAGCGCACTGCATATTCCCACCATCGCAGGCCGGGAAACAAACCGGATGCTTCAGACTGTGCAGTCGTGGAGTTGGGATGACGAAGCTATGGCGCAGCGCCTGAAAACAGGAGAGGATATCCTGTTTTGCGATGAGATGATCCGGCGGGAGTATCCCGATCGCAGCCAGATCCATGTGCAGACGGCGGATATTGTATTTGAAGGGCAGCTCCATATTGATTTGGGCGGCGGCGTTGTATGTGAGCTTCTCCATGTGGGAGGCCCTCATGCGTCGGATTCCGTTATCTGCTATGTACCGTCAGACCGCGTCCTCTTTCTGGGCGATGCCAACGGCAAGGATCTCTACGGTCAGCCGTGGCATTTTGACATTGCCCACGAAGAGGAGCTGGTACCGACCTTGGCAGCCCTTCCGTATGACCGGGACTTGGTGGAGCAGCTGATTCGTGTGCTTGATACACTGGAGTTTGACATCTGTGTGGGTGGCCATGCGGAACCAATGTCCCGCCAGGCCTTGTACCAGTCTCTTTTGCTGTAAGGAGGATCTTCTATGGAAAAGCAGCCCCTGCTGGAAATGCGCGGCATTACCAAGCGCTTTCCGGGCGTTATCGCAAACGAAAATGTGGATCTGACGCTGTATCCCAGTGAGGTACACGCCCTGCTGGGCGAAAACGGTGCGGGCAAGAGCACACTGATGAATATCCTGACCGGCATCTATTTCCCCAATGAGGGTACGATCCGCTGCCGGGGCCGCGCCGTTTCGCTGGATAGTCCCCGCAAAGCGGTGGAGCTGGGGATCGGCATGGTGCATCAGCATTTCAAACTGGTCGAGCCGATGACCGTGGCGGAGAATATTTGCCTTTATGCCGGCAAATGCGGCTTTTTCCTGAACAAGAAGCGTATGAACGCGCAGGTAGAGGGATATGCCCGGCGCTTTCACCTTGCAGTGGACCCGTCGGCGACGATCCAGCAGCTCTCCATCGGCGAGCAGCAGCGGGTAGAGATCCTGAAGCTTCTGGTCAGCGGAGCGGAGATCCTGATTCTGGACGAGCCGACCGCCGTACTGACGCCGCAGGAGGCGAACGCACTGTTCGATGCACTGCGCCAGATGGCCCGGGAAGGAAAATCTGTACTGATCATCACCCATAAACTGGGGGAGGTCATGCAGGTGGCTGACCGCATCACCGTCCTGCGGGACGGCAGATCCATCGCCACTATGCCCCTTGCGCAGACAAATCAGGACGAGCTTACCGTTCTCATGGTGGGCAGACAGCTGGAAACCGTAAAACGGAGCGTTGAGCGGCGAGCAGGAGAGCAGGTCATGATGCAGCTGTCCGGCGTCTGCGCTTCCAACGACCGGCACCTGCCTGCGCTGCGAAACATAAACCTGTCGCTGCATGCCGGTGAAATTGTGGGTATCGCCGGCGTTTCCGGCAACGGCCAGCGTGAACTGGCGGAGGTGATGGCAGGCCTGCGGAAGCCCACGGCGGGGCGGCTCATGCTGGAGGGGCGGGATGTGACCGCTCAAAATTCCCGCAAGGCCATTGCCGACGGCATCGCCTATATTCCCGAGGACCGTCTGGGCGTAGGATTGATCGGCAAGATGGATCTGGCGGAAAACTATATTCTGAAAAATTTTGCCAAGCCGCAGTCCAGCCGGTGGGGAATTCTGCGCAAGTCCGCCATCGAGCGGCAGACACAGGCGGCTGTGGATACCTACGAGATCAAGACCGCCGGTATTCATACCCCCGCCGGCCTGATGTCCGGCGGCAATCTGCAAAAGCTGTTGATCGGCCGCGAGGTAGCGGAGGATCCCAAGGTTATCATTGCCGCCTATCCTGTTCACGGTCTGGATGTGGGCGCAATCAACAGTATCCACAAGATCCTGTTGGAGGAGCGGCATAAAGGCAAGGCCATTCTTCTGATCTCTGAGGATATTGACGAACTGTTTGCCCTTTCGGATCGAATCGCTGTGCTCTACAGCGGACAGCTTTCTGAACCGATCCCCATTGAGCAGGCTACTGTGGAAACGATCGGCCTCCTGATGGTTGGCCGGGAGGGAGGCATGAAACATGAGGAATAACTGTCGTTGGTCGCTGCACTTTGAAAAGCGGGAGAGACCTGCGTGGTATATCCGGGTGCTGACCCCGGTGATCTGCATTCTGCTTGCCTTTTTCTGCTGCGGCATCGTTGTGGCGGCGCAAGGATTTGCGCCGCTGGCGGTATACAGCCGCCTGCTGAAAAACGCTTTTGGCTCCTCCTTTAGCTTTCTTGAAAGTGTTTTGCAGGCCATTCCCCTGATTTTCTGCGGCTTGGGCGTGTCCATTGCTTTCCGGATGTCTCTGAACAACATCGGCGCTGAAGGACAGTACGCCATGGGCGCGTTTGCCGCCACCGGCGTGGCGCTGTTCTGCCCGTGGCTGCCGGAGCACCTGCTGCTGCCGGGCATGATTCTGGCGGGCTTTGCCGCCGGCGCCCTCTGGGGCGTTCTGGCGGTGCTTCCGCGTGTCACATTGGGCGTCAGCGAAACAATTGTTACCCTGATGTGCAACTACATTGCGCTGCTGTTTGTGAATTACTGGTGCTATGGACCGTGGCGTGACCGCACCGGAAACAACATGCCCTATTCTCCCATCATCCCGGAGGCAGCTCATTTTCCTACCTTCGGAAGCAGTCGCCTGCACACGGGACTGCTGCTGGCAATCGCAATGACTGTGCTGGTATTTCTGTTTTACCGCTGCACCACCCGTGGCTACCAGATGAGGGTGATTGGCAGCAATCCGCTGGCAGCCCGGTACGCGGGGCTGAAGGTCAACAGCAACATTCTTCTTGCCATGGCGCTCTCCGGGGGGCTTGCGGGTCTGGCCGGCGTGACGCAGATCGGCGGCGTGGTATTTCGGCTGGAGCCGGATCTGCCCAATGGCGCAGGCTATACGGCCATCGTGATTGCGTATCTCTCCGGGTTCAACCCCTTTGTGATCCTGCTGGTATCCATCCTGTTCGGCGGCTTGACACAGGGCGGCTTCAGCCTTCAGATCATGGGGATTTCCAGCAAGATCGTTACCATGATTCAGGGCGCCGTTCTGCTGTTTGTTCTGGGCGGAGAGATTTTTATCCGGAACCGTCTGGTTCTTGTAAAGCGGACAGGTGAAAAGGAGGTCTGACAGGTATGAATACGTTGGCTTCAATTCTGGCATCTGCGATTGCGGCGTCAGCCTCTTTGATGTACGCAAGCACCGGCGAGATCCTGACGGAGCGCAGCGGTACGCTGAACCTGGGGCTGGAGGGTGTGATGCTGATGGGCGCCGTAATGGCCTATACCACGGCATACCACACCAAGTCTCTGGCGCTGGGGATTCTGGCGGCGCTGCTGACGGGTATGGCGGTGGGACTGGTGTTCGCTTTTATGACGGTAACGCTGCAAGCCAATCAGGTGGTCTGCGGTTTGGCGCTGGTAACGCTGGGCACCGGACTGAGCGGCTTTATCGGCAAGAGCATCAGCGGCACCACGCTGCCGGTAAGCTTTCAGAAAATCGCCATTCCCGGACTGTGCGACCTTCCCTTTTTCGGAAAAGTCCTGTTTCGGCAGGATCCCATGGTCTATGCCCTTTATCTACTGATCCCGCTGCTGTACGTTTTCCTGTTCAAAACCGGCCCCGGCCTGCGGCTGCGGGCATTGGGTGAAAATCCCGCTGCTCTGGATGCCGCCGGTATCCGCGTTTATTTCCTGCGGTATATATACGCTATGGGAGGAACGGCAATCGTCGCTTTGGGCGGCGCGTATATGACGCTGGCCTTTACCCCCACCTGGATCGACAATATTACCGCCGGCAGCGGCTGGATCGCCGCGGCGCTGGTAATCTTCTCCTTTTGGAATCCGCTGTACGCCGCGCTTGGCTCTGTGCTCTTCGGCACGGTGAATGTGCTGGCGCTGCGGCTGCAAATGACGGGTATCCCCATCTCATCCTTCTTCATCAGTATGCTGCCCTATCTGTGCACCATCGCCGTGCTGGTTTTCTCTGCCCTGAGCTTCGGCGGGAAACTGAGCAAGGCTCCGAAAGCACTGGGCTCGTACTATGACCGGGAAGCCCGCTGAAGTGTTATATGCGGCAATGCTGCCGTTAAAAAATGGAAAGGACCTATATTATGAAAAAAATTCTTGCATTTCTGATGAGTGCTCTGATGGTATGCAGCCTGCTTGCCGGCTGCGCCGGCAAGGGCGGCAACACAACCGGCCCCGAGGACAGCAACGCATCCGGGACCGCGGATACGGCGCATGAGCTCAGCGCGCTGAAGATCGGCGCATTCTCCAATTCCACCGTGACAGACGGCGGCTATACGCAGGCGTTCAATACCGCTTTGGAAACGATCAAGGCGAACTATGGTCTCTCTGACGATCAGGTGATCCTTGTGGAAAATGTGTATGACGGTACACCGGATGTACAGAACATCATTCAGCAGCTGATCAATGAGGGCTGCAACGTCATCATTGGCCACTCCAACGGCTATAACGAGGATATGGATGTCTTTGCACAGCAGTATCCCGACATTCAGTTCTACTGCTACGAAGGCACGACCTCCGATAAGGTCACGACCTACAGCGTTAACAGCCAGGACGTGCTCTACCTGCTGGGCTATCTCTGCGCACGAGTTTCCGAGGGTGATGAGCTGGGCTTTATCGCTCCCATGCAGAACTCTCACATCATTCGCTCCATTGACGCTTTTGCACTGGGCGCCAAGCGTGCCAACGAAAATGCCAAGGTGCGCGTCATGTGGGTCAATAACTGGTGGGATCCCGAAACGGATAAACTCTGCGCTGATACGCTGATCGGCGAGGGTATTACCACCATGGCCTATTACGGCTCCACCTCCGCCGCTCTTCAGGAATGTGAAGCCAAGGGCGCTTACTGCACCGGTTTCCACATTGATATGCACGACTACGCGCCCGATGCGTGCCTCAGCTCCTTCGTCTGGAACTGGGTGCCCATCCTCAGCGAGATCGTGGATCGCTATGTCAGCAACAATAACAGCCATGATATGATTATCGGCGGCATGGATACCGATTGCGCGCAGCTGGCGCCTGTGAATGCGGATATTGTCGATGCCGATGTGATCGCCGATGTTGAGGCGCTGGAGCAGCAGGTTCGCTCTGGCGAGGTGGTGGTATTCACCGGCCCCATCTACGACAATCAGGGCAATGAGGTTGTCGCCGAAGGCCAGACCTTGACGGAAGAGGATATGTTCTCCGTCATGTATCTTGTGGACAACGTGATCGGCACGCTGGACTGATATCACACCGCTCCCTGCGGCTTTGCAGGACGCATCAGTTTGGTTTTTGTTAAAAATGGCCACTGCCGGAAAGGCTTCAAAGCCTTTCCAGCAGTGGCTTTTTTCGGTTGGCTGCACAGGCGCAAAGCAGAATGCGCCGTGGAATAGGAACGATCTCACCGGCACGGAGATAATGTACAATAAGTTGCGCAAATTGAAAACCGCATAAAAGAAGACATAGCTTGCAGGCTCTGGTAGAATGAA
>CAKTGD010000001.1 GCA_934561335.1 uncultured Oscillospiraceae bacterium | reverse complement strand
GGATGGATCTTGGCACCGCAGGTGTAGGCCATGGTGTTGTAGTTGGGATAGAAGGGCTCGGGGATCAGGATCTCGTCGCCGTCGTCCAGAATGCAGTTCATGGCGATTTGCAGCGCCTCGCTGCCGCCGTTGGTAATCAGGATATCACCCTTTTCAAAGTGCATATCCAGATTATCATAGTACTTCTGAATGGCGTCGATCAGCTCAGGGATACCGGGAGACGGTGCGTATGCCAGTACGGGCAGATCAAAATGGCGCACGGCCTCGAAATAAGCCTTGGGGGTTGCGATATCCGGCTGGCCGATGTTCAAATGATAGATCTTCTTTCCTTTTGCTTCGGCTGCCACGGCATAAGGGTGAAACTTACGCATGGGTGACAGACCGCATTTCAGAACCTTACTGGAAAACTTCATGGTATTGCCTCCTCATGATGATTGTGGCAGATATAATTCTACCTTAACCCATGCTAGTCTATTTTTGTGGAAACGTCAAGCCCTTGGCGGGAAAAAGAGGGATTTTATCACCTCAGGCCCCGAAGAAAAGGCGCACACACCATGCCGCCGACAAAAACCCCACCAGATCCGCCGTTAAAGCGGCGGGAATGGTGTATCGGGTGCGGCGGATGCCTGCCGCGCCGAAATAGACGGCAACGGTATAGAACGTGGTTTCCGTGCAGCCCAGCATGACCGCAGCGGTGCGGCCGATGGTGCTGTCGGCTCCGTAGGTGTCCATCAGCGCGCTGCCGACCGCCAGCGCACCGCTGCCGCTGAGGGGACGGATGAGCAGGAGCGGCGCGGTTTCAGGGGGGATTCCCAGAGCGGCCAGGACCGGGGAGAGCAGGACGGTGAGCGCGTCCAGCGCGCCGGAGGCGCGGAGCATGTATATGGCAGACAGCAAAGCCACCAGATTGGGCAGGATATGAGTCACGATGCCCAAGCCCTCTGCCGCGCCGTCGGTCAGGGCGGCATAAACATCCAGACGGCGGCGCAGTCCCCAAGCGGCTGCCGCGGTAAACAGCAGCGGGAGCAGCAGGGCGCTCAGGTGTGTCAGCGCCGCCACAGGCGTTGGAAGCCTCGTGCGGCCAGCAGTCCTGCCGAAACGGAAAGCAGGGAAGAAAGCCACACGGCGGGCAGAATATCAAGCGCAGCGGCGCAGCCGTGTGCGCTGCGCAGCGCCGCCACCGTGGTGGGCAGCAGCTGGATGGAGGCGGTATTAAGCACCACGAGACGGCACAATTCATCATCCGCCGTACCGCCGCACCCTGACGCCATTGCAACGGCAGCACGGATGCCCGGCGGCGTGGCGGCGTTGCCAAGCCCCAGCAGATTGGCCGAGACGTTGGCGCTGAGCGCGGCAAGTGTTTCGCCATCCCGGCTGGCGCGGGGCAGAATACGCCGCAGGAGCGGGCGCAGCAGCCAGGATAGCTTGCCGCTCAGACCGCCCCGGTCCAGCAGTGTCATAACGCCGCTCCACAGGCAGATGGCGCCTGCCATGGAAAGGCACAGCTCCACGGCGGCGCCTGCGCCCTCCAGTGCGGCGGCGGATACGGCACCCAGTTGGCCGTTGATCGCGCCAAAAAGCAGGGACAGGCCAAAAAGACCGGTTAGAAAATAGGACATTGCCATGATGTGCTCACCTCGTGCACACTATATGCACAGATGGAATGACATTATTTGTAAAAATATTGGTAAAAATGGCAACGCGCAGTTGACAAAGCGGTAAGAATATGTCATCATGAGTGAGTAGGAAACTCAATATGGTGTGAGTAACAGTGCAGAGGAGAGATTTCCGTGAAGTCTACTGGTATTGTCAGAAAGGTGGATGAGCTGGGACGGATTGTGCTGCCCATTGAGCTGCGGCGCACGTTGGAGATCGCTGAAAAGGACGCTTTGGAAATATATGTGGACGGCTCCACAATCGTATTGAAAAAGTTCCGGCCCAGTTGTATCTTCTGCGACAGCAGCAAAGAGCTGGTGGTATACAAGGATAAAAACATCTGTCCCCGCTGTCTCAAGGATTTAAAGAACAGCTGAAAAGCGGAAAACCTCCCCGCCGCACGGCGGGGAGGTTTTTTTGACGGTTTATCGCTTCAGTGCCGCGTCGTACAGGGCGTTGCGGCTCAATCCGGTATCGTCGGCCACGGCGCGGACGGCATCCTTCAGCCGCTGCCCCTCCTCGCGGCGGCGCAGTACCAGCGCCACGCCCTCGTCCAGCGTGATGGCGGGCGCGTCGGTTTTCTCACGGCCGGCTACCACCAGTACATATTCGCCCCTTGGCTCGTTGGCGGCGTAATAGGCTGCGGCATCGGCCAGCGTGGTGCGCACGGTTTCCTCGTGGAGCTTGGTCAGCTCACGGCACAGGGCGATCCGCCGCTGGCCGCCGAAGGCTTCTGCCATGTCGGCTAAGGCGGCGCGCAGGCGGTGGGGCGCTTCGTGAAAGATCATGGTGCGCTGCTCGCCGCTGAGCTCATGGAGCTGCTCGCGGCGTTCTTTTTTTCCGGAAGGGAGAAAGCCTTCAAAGGTAAAGCGGCCGGTGGGCAGCCCCGACACGGCCAGCGCATATACGGCGGCGCAGCAGCCGGGGACGGCCAGTACCGGAACGCCGTTTTCGGCGCACAGGCGGACAAGATCCTCGCCGGGGTCGCTGATGGCGGGCATACCCGCGTCGGTGACGAGGGCGCAGCTCTCCCCATCCAGCAGCCGGGCCAGAATGGCTTGCCCGGCGGCGGCGCGGTTGTGCTCATGATAGCTGACCAGCGGCTTTTTAATGGAAAAATGGTTCAAAAGCTTTACCGACACGCGGGTATCCTCGGCGGCGATAAAGTCGGCGCTTTGCAGCGTCTCTACGGCGCGGGGAGAGAAGTCTCCCAGATTACCGATGGGGGTGGCGACCAAGTATAATGTTCCGGGCATGTGGGTCACTCCTTATCTCTGAAGTAGGCGCGGCGAACGTCCGGCGACTCGCCGCCGTCGTCAAGCCGCAGCAGCAGCGGCGGTTCCACGCTCAGGCCGGGCTTTCCGCCGCGGCGGCATTCCAGCAGCACCAGCGCGGGGGCGCTTTGCGCCGTGTGCTGCACCAGGCGCAGCCGTTTCGGCTCCAGCATGTGGGCGGCCGCGGCGGAAAACACAGCGGCAAGCCGCTGGGGCCGATAGACCAGGCAAAAACGTCCGCCCCATTGCAGCAGCCGCTCCGCCGCGGCGAAAACATCGTCGATAGAGGCGGTCAGCTCCGTGCGGGCATCGCCGCGGGTACCGGCGGCCACCGCGCCCGCGTGGGGCGCAAAATAGGGCGGATTGGATACCGCCAGACGGAAGCGGCCTGCCGGCAGGGCTTCACGGTTTCGCAGGTCGGCGGCCAGCGGAATGAGAGGCATTTGATTGACGGCGGCATTGCGCGCCATCATGGCGCAGGCATGGGCATCCCGCTCGATGCCGGTCACCGTCAGCGATGGCTCCCGCGCCAGAAGCAGCAGACCAAGCAGCCCTGCGCCGGCCCCCAGATCGCAGACCGGCTCGCCGCGGCGCAGCGTGGGAAAGCTGCCCAGCAAAAAAGAGTCTGTCGATGGGGGAAAACACTGCGCATCATACAGGTATTGCGGCCCGCCGGGCCACAGGGCCTCTGAATGCTCCATGGACAGTCCTCCTCCCGATAAGTGCTGTCAGTATAGCACAGGAAGGGAAAACACGCAAGAAAAATGGCCGGTGCCTCAGCACCGGCCATTTTTATGTACGCATTTTACTCAGCGGGGCTGATAGCGCCGTTGGGGCAGGTATCTGCGCAGGTGCCGCAATCCAGGCAAGCGCCAGCGTCGATCACGTACTGGGAATCGCCCTGGGAGATAGCGCCCACGGGGCAAGCGTCTGCACAAGCGCCACAGCTGACGCAAGCGGAACTGATCTGATAAGCCATTTTGAGTACCTCCATTAAGATTTGTCAACGATATTGTATCATGAAAATTAAAAAAAGCAAGTCCTTTCTATTCGGTTTTACCGCGAAAATTGTGGAAGGCTGTGAAATTGACACCATGTGGCCAATGTGCTAAAATCGGGTTACAATCCATATAAGGAGGCTGTTGGGATGGAATATACCTATGAATACTTTGCCAAAAGCGCCGAATACGTCCGGGGAAAGCTGAATTTTCAGCCGGAGATCGGTTTGATTCTCGGTTCATCGCTGGGGCCGTTTGCCGCGCAGGTGGAAAACCCGGTGGTGATTCCCTATGAGGAAATTCCTCATTTCCTGCGCTCGACTGTGGCGACCCATGCCGGAAAGCTGATCTGCGGCACCATCGGCGGCAAGGGCGTGGTATGCATGTCCGGGCGGTTTCACTCCTATGAGGGGTATGATTTCCCGCAGCTGACGGCGCCGATCCGCCTGTTCAAGCTGCTGGGCTGCCGGGCGGTGATTCTGACCAACGCCGCCGGCGGCGTGAACCTTGCCTATAAGCCCGGTGATATCATGATCATCAGCGACCAGATCATGTTTTCCGGCTGCTCGCCCATGCGCGGCCCCAATATTCCGGAGTTTGGCCCCCGGTTCTTCGATGTGCAGAAAATGTACAGCCCTCAGCTGCGCGCCATTGCCCGAGAGTGTGGGCGGGACAGCGGCCTGACGTTTCATGAGGGATGCTATTTCTTCATGCAGGGGCCTCAATTTGAAACGGCGGCGGAGATCCGCGCCATCCGCACGCTGGGCGGCGACGCGGTGGGCATGTCCACTGTGACCGAGGCGCTGACCGCGGCGCACTGCGGATTGCCCTGCCTGGGCTTTTCCGTTATCACCAATATGGCGGCGGGAATTCTGGATCAGCCGCTGAGCGATGAGGAGGTCAACGAGGTGGGACATCTGGTGGCCGACAATTTCAGCGCCTATCTGAAAAAGGTGCTGGCAAGGATGTGAAAAAATGAAAACCCTGCTGAAAAATGCATGGATCTATACGCCTGACGGCGTGTTGCAGGATGGCTATCTTGCTGTGGATGGCCCGTCTATCACCTATGTGGGCACCGGCCGGCCGGAGGGGGAATTTGACCGGGAAAAGGATATGTCCGGCAAGCTGCTGCTGCCGGGACTGGTGAATGCCCATACCCATGCCGCCATGACGCTGCTGCGCGGCGTGGGAACAGACCTACCTTTGCAGAAGTGGCTGTTTGACAGTGTGTTCCCCATTGAGGCGCGGCTGAGCGGCGAGGATATCCGGGCCGGTACGGCGCTGGCGCTGCTGGAAATGCTTTCCTGCGGCACCACCAGCTTATCCGATATGTACTTCTTTTCACCGGAGACGGTGGCCCAGATCCGCGACAGCGGTATGAAGGCCAATCTGTGCTATCCGGTGCAGGCATTCGATCCGGCGGATACTTTTGCGAAAAATGAAAGTGTTCGGAAACAGGAGCAGCTGCACCGCGACTGGCACGGCGCAGGCGAGGGACGGATCCGCATCGATGGCTGCCTGCACGCGGAGTATACCTGCAACCGCGATGTGGCGGCGGGCGTGGCGGCATGGAGCCGGGAAAACGGCTTGCGGATGCATATCCACCTGAGCGAAACGGAACGCGAGCATAAGGACTGCCTTGCCAGATACGGCAGGACACCGGCGCAGTGGATGAGCGAGCTGGGCGTGTTTGACGTGCCATGCGCCGCCGCGCACTGCGTATGGGTGACGGAGGAGGACAGGGCACTGCTGCGGGAAAAGGGCGTCAGCGTGGTACACAACCCCACCAGCAACATGAAGCTGGGCAGCGGCTTTGCGCCCGTACCGGAGCTGCTGGCCGAGGGGGTCAACGTGGCGCTGGGCACCGATGGTGCTGCCAGCAACAATAATCTGAACATGCTGGAGGAGATGCATCTGGCGGCGGTGATCCATAATGGCTATCGGCAGGATACCGCGCTGATGGCGGCGCCGCAGGTGCTGGAGATGGCCACGGTCAACGGCGCCCGGCTGCAGGGCCGGATGGACAGCGGCGTGCTGGCGTGCGGCAAACGGGCGGATATCATGGCCATCGATCTGGATCGGCCCCACCTGCTCCCCCACCTTGACACGGCGGGACTGGTGGTATACAGCGCGCAGGCCGGCGATGTGTGCATGACCATGGCGGACGGGCAGATGCTGTATGAAAACGGAGAATTTCTTACCTTGGATCGGGAGCGGATCGTGTGGGATGCCAAGGCTGCTGCGAAGCGGCTGTATGGCGCTTGAAGGATAGGAGAAAATGCGTAATGGAGAGAGCTGACAAGGGCCTTGCCTTTATGATGCAGTATGAAAATGTGGCGTGGTATGACAGCGGCGAGGTTCGTATTCTGGACCGCCGTGTGTACCCGCGCCGTGTGGAGTTCGTTACCTGCCGCACATACGCGCAGGTGGCGCAGGCCCTGACGGATATGGTGACCCAGTCCACCGGGCCCTTTACCGCTGCCGCCATGGGTATGGCGTTGGCGGCACATGAGTGCCGCGATCTGCCGAAGGAGCGGCAAATCGCCTATCTGGAGCAGGCCATGGATGTGATCTCCCACGCGCGGCCCACCACGGTGGGGCGGATGCAGCTGATCTGCGGCGGCTGTCTGGAGGCGGCGAGAGATGCTCTGGCACGCGGCGTGGACGATGTGGCGCTTGCCATCCGGGACTATACGGTGGAGACCAATAACCGCCGCTACAGCCGCGTGGGGCAGATGGCTGCACATCTGGTGGAGAAATTTCCCGATAATGGTACGGTGATGACCCAGTGCTTCGGGGAGACCATTGTGGCAATGATGCTGAAAAAATGCCGGGAGCAGGGAAAAACCATCCGCCTGTTCTGCCCGGAGACGCGGCCTTATTTTCAGGGGGCGCGTTTGACGGCCACTGTATGCCGGGATATGGGCTTTGACGTGACGGTGATCACCGACAATATGCCGGCCTATGTGATGCAGCAGGAGCATGTGGATGTGTTTACCTGCGCGGCCGATGCTATCTGCTGCGACGGTTATGTGGCAAACAAGGTGGGCACCTTCCAGATCGCCATTGCCGCCAACTATCTGGGGGTGCCGGTGTATATCAGCGGGATTCCGGACAAGGGGCATCCCACGGTGGATACCGTCCATATCGAGATGCGTGATCCCCGCTTTACACTGGAGGCCATGGGGGTGAAAACTGCCGCGGACGGCGTCAAAGGGTATTATCCCGCCTTCGATATCACGCCGCCGCAGCTCATCCGCGGTGTGGTGACGGATCTGGGCATCTATTCCCCCTATGAGCTGAAAAAGTATCTGGCGGTCAGCCAGCTCGGCCCCTATGAAATGGTGATTTGAGAAAAATGAATGATTATTTCGTTTTAAAATGAGGTGAGAAAATGGAGTATTCCCACAAGGAGCTGCGGCAGGAAATGGTGGATATCTGCCTGGAGTCGCTGCATGAGGGACTATTTACCGGCACCAGCGGCAATCTCAGCGTATCGTTGGGCGATGGCACGATGCTGATCACCCCCACTTCGGTACGCTATACGGTGATGCGTCCGATCGACATTGTCCGGTGTGATCTGGATGGCACGGTTGTGGAAGGGGAATTGCTGCCCTCCAGCGAATGGCGGATGCACGCCGCCATCTACCGGGCCTTTCCGGCGCATAAGGCCATCTTCCACACCCATTCCCCCTATGCTACCGCCTTTGCCGTGGTACATAAGCCCATTCCCCCGGTGCTGATCGAAACACGGATTTTTCTGGGCGGTGATGTGGCGTGCGCCGCCTATGCCACCCCCGGCACCTTCGCTGTAGGCGAGAACGCGGTGCCCTGCCTGCAGGATGGCCGGGGCGGCTGCCTGCTGAACAACCACGGCGTTCTGGCAGTGGGAAAGGATCTCAACGAGGCCCGCACCCGCGCCCAGTACATTGAGGACAGCGCCCGGGTCTATTACTATGCGCTGCAGGTGGGTGAACCGGTGGTACTGGAGCAGCTGTAATGTCGAAGCTTTCGCGCTTTTGGCGGGGCGGTGTGAGCATCGCCCCCTGCCAAGCGTAATGCCCCGTAAAAAAGAAAATCCATGCTGACCGAGCATGGATTTTCTTTTCTAGATGGTTGTTTACTTAACGGATTCCCGCCCAGACGGCCAGAATTCCTACAACTTCGCGGCAGGCGTAGCCGGCCCCCAGAAACCAGGGGCTGAAGCAACCGGCAGATTGCGGCGTCAGCCCCGCCTGCCGGGCAAACAGCTGCCCACGGTATTGATGGAAGTTATCGCTGGCGATGACCACATGGGTGTCCAGTCCGTTCTCGCGGATGATCGCAGCGGCAAACAGCAGATTCTCGCGGGTATCGAAGGATTCTTCCTCGGCATAAACCCGCTCCGGCGCAATGCCCATGGCAATCAGCTCGCGCCGGGCGCAGCCACCCTCGGTATAAGGCTCATCGCGGCTGTCCAGCCCGCCGGTGGTCACGCATACCGCATGGGGATGAGCGGTCAGGTAATCGTAAGCAGCCTGAATACGGCCTTGCAGCATCATGCTGGGGCGGCCGTGATAGACCTGACAGCCCAGCAGAACCACCGTGCCCGGCGCTGCATCACCGGAGGGACGGTTGGCGGCGGCAAGACCCATGACGGCAAAGACCGACAGGGCCACAGCCAGCACAAGGCTGACGCCGGCGGCAAGCAGGGCTTTCGGGAACCGGGGAAGGCGGCGGAAGAGACCGGGGAAAAAGCACCGGGCCGCTGCCAGCAGCAGCAGCGCCGCCGGCCAGAACATGCCGATATGGCATACGCCAATGCTCAGCGGCATGAGAAAATAGGCTGCGCCCAGCAGGGAAATAACGCCAAGAATCGGTAACAGCATAGCAATCAGTTCTCCGCAATGTGGTTGGCAATGCGCTGCATGATCATATCCAGCGCCACCAGATTATGGCCGCCCTCCAGCACAATGATGTCGGCATATTTGCGCGTGGGCTCCACAAACTGTTCATGCATGGGCTTGACCGTGGTCAAATACTGGGTTACCACCGATTCCAACGAGCGGCCCCGTTCCTCCACGTCCCGCAGGGCGCGGCGCAGAATCCGCACATCAGCATCGGTTTCCACGAAGATTTTGATATCCAGCAGGTCCCGCAGCGCCTTGCTCTGAAAGATGAGAATGCCCTCTACGATCACCACCTTGGTGGGGGCGATTGTCATGGTTTTGTCGGTACGGTTGTGGATGGCGTAGTCATACACCGGACAGTGGATGGTCTTACCCTGCTTCAGCGCCTTCAGATCTGCGATCATCAGGTCGGTATCAAAGGCGTCCGGATGGTCATAATTCTGAAGGCATCGTTCGGCAAAGGGCCGGTTTTGCCGCTTGTAGTAATTATCGTGGTGTACCACGCTGATATCGCTGCCAAAGCGCTGGGACAGGTGCTCGGTCAGAGTGGTTTTACCGCTGCCGGTGCCGCCGGCAATGCCGATCATAATGGTATTCATAAAAGGATGCCTCCCTTATATTGTTCCCTTTTATTATAGGAAGCCAATCAGGGAAAAGCAAGAAAAGATGTAAAAAAACGATGAATTTCCAACAATTTCAGTTGACGCGGCAGCTGTTTTTAGGGTATTATAGGACGGTATTATCAAGAGTATGCCCAAAAGCATGTCCTCGGAGGGAGTAATTATATGAGTTTGATCAAGTGTAAAAAGTGCGGGGAAATGTTCTCCGATAGCTATAAAAGCTGCCCTTTCTGTGCAGAAGATGAAGAATACTATAACGGCAAGGTGAAAAAGCGGGGGCACCGCCAGATTGAGAAAAAGAAAAAAACACCCAGTGTGCTGGGCCCTGTGCTGGTGCTGATTCTGGTGCTGCTGGCGGCCATTCTGGTGTGGACCTTTGCCGGGGATACGGTGAAGGGCTGGTTTGGCGGCGGAAAAGAGCCGGACGCCAACCCCGGTACCGTTCAGCAGGATCCGACGGGCACACCGGATGACAACACGGACAATGAGCCTGCGGCCACGGAGTTGGCGCTGGATCACCTGACGCTGATGCTGGCGCCGGAGGAGACGGCCAAGCTGACCGCCACCGGCGGCAGCGGCGATGGATACCAGTGGATCACCAGCGATGCCGAGATTTTGAAGGTGTCCGATGACGGCACTGTGACGGCGGTTGCCGAGGGCAGCGCCGTGGTGACTGTGACATGCGGCGAGGAGAGTGTGGCCTGCGCCGTAACCGTGAAGGCCAATGCTGATGCCAATACCGGCGGCAATACGACCACCGGCGGCAACACCGGAACGACCGGCAACACTGGTAATACCGGGAACACCGGCAATACCGGCAACACCGGTAATACCGGCAACACCGGCGGCAACACCACCGGAGGCACGACTACCGGCGGCAATACCGGCACGAATGGGGGAGGAACCACCGGCGGTACCACGCTGAAGGATGTGAAGATCTCTACCATTTACGGCACCACGCTTGATAAGGACGAAAACGGCCGCTTTGACCTGACGCTGCGTAAGGGCGAGGCCTGCGAGCTGACACTGGAGGGCGTCAGCGGCAGCGCCACCTGGAGCACGCAGAACAGCAGCATTGCTACCGTGTCCAACAGCGGCAATGTGGAGGGCGTCAGCAAGGGCGAGACCATTGTTACCGCCAAGGTGGGAAGCGGCACGGTGGAGATCCGTGTGCGCGTGAATAACTAAACGACAGGCTCTATCTGGAAAAGCAGCGGCACCGCCGCTGCTTTTCTCATACCGCCTTGTCAAGCACCGGAATGTATGGTATAATCGACACTGGATTATTGTCAGCAGAAAGGGAACGGATACATGACTGTACAGGAATATCGAACCCGCAGTCCTCTGCGGATTTTTGTCAGCTATTTCAAACCACACTGGAAGCTCTTTACGCTGGATATGAGCTGCGCCATTCTGATTGCCGCGATCGATCTGGCGTTTCCGCTGGTGTCCCGGGCGGCGCTGTATCAGTGGCTGCCGGATAAGAACTATCGGGTGTTTTTTATTGTTATGGCCATTGTGGCGCTGGCTTTTGTGCTGCGGGCAGGGCTGTACTATATTGTGACCTATTGGGGGCATACCTTCGGCATCCGGGTAGAGGCGGATATCCGGAGGGATCTCTTCCGTCATATGCAGATGCTGGGCTTTGATTTCTATGACCACAACCGCACAGGCCAGCTGATGAGCCGCCTGACCACCGATCTATTCGAACTGACGGAGCTGGCGCACCACGGGCCGGAGGATCTGACCATCTCGCTGATCACCATTGTGGGCGCGCTGGCGGTTATGTTTACGCTGGAGTGGCGTATGGCGCTGATCGTGATGGTTATCATACCGATCTTTCTGGTGGTGCTGATGCTGCTGCGCGGCGGAATGAGCCGCGCTTCGGTGGCCGCCAAGCAGAAAACCGGCACCATCAACGCGGAGATCGAGTCGGGACTCAGCGGCATCCGTACCGTAAAGGCCTTTGGCAATGAGACCATCCAGCAGCAGCGGTTTGACTGCGCAAATGAGACCTTTAAAACGGCCAAGCGCGGGTTTCACAAGGAAATGGGGCGGTTCAATGCCACCATGGAGTTGTTTGTTACGCTGCTGAATGCGGCGGTGATTGCCGGCGGCGGCTGGCTGATCATGGGCGGACGGATGGATTACGTTGACCTGATCACCTTCAGCCTGTATATCACCACCTTCATCACGCCGGTGCGAAAGCTGACCAACTTTGCCGAGCTTTTTTCCAACGGCTTTGCGGGGCTGCACCGCTTTATCGAACTGATGAGCACCGAGCCGACGGTTGCCGATGCGCCGGATGCCGTGACCATGGAGCGGGTGAAGGGTGAGGTGGACGTGAAGGACGTCAGCTTTACCTATGATGGGGCAGAGGAGATTTTGCACCATGTGACGCTCCATGTCCGCGTTGGGGAGACGGTGGCCGTGGTAGGCCCGTCCGGCGGCGGTAAGTCCACCCTCTGCCAGCTGATTCCCCGGTTTTACGATGTGACAGGGGGCGAGATCGACATTGACGGGGTGGATGTGCGGCGGATCCGGCTGGACGATCTGCGCCGGGCCATCGGCGTGGTGCAGCAGGATGTTTTCCTGTTTGCCGATACCGTGCGGGAGAATATCCGTTACGGCCGCCCCGGCGCCAGCGATGAGGAGGTGGAGGCCGCCGCCCGCCGCGCCGAGATCTACGACGACATTCTGGCCATGCCGCAGGGGTTCGACACCTATGTGGGAGAGCGGGGTACGCTGCTCTCCGGCGGACAGAAGCAGCGTGTGGCCATTGCCCGGGTCTTTTTGAAGGATCCGCCCATCCTGATACTGGATGAGGCTACCTCTGCGCTGGACAGCGTGACCGAGGCCAAAATTCAGCACGCCTTTGACCAACTGGCGGCGGGACGAACCACGCTGATCATTGCCCATCGGCTGAGCACCATCCGCAATGCCGACCGTATTCTGGTGGTGCAGGACGGCTGTATCACCGAGCAGGGAGACCATGAAACACTTCTGGCACGGCAAGGGGCCTACGCCCGGCTGTACCATACACAGAATTTGGGGGACTATCACTATGAAACAGGAACAGATTGATCGGATCAATGAGCTGGCCCGCAAGGCGAAGGCCGATGGATTGAGCGTGGAAGAGGAGGCCGAGCGGGAAGCGCTGCGGCTGGAATATAAGGAGGCTGTTCTGGCCAGTCTGCGCAGCCATCTGGAGAACACATGGATTGTAGATGAGAAGGGAAATAAGCGGAAGCTGCGGCATAAGGAGGAAAAATAATGGCCTATCAGTATGACGATAACGGCGACTTCCGGCCGGAGCATACAACAGGCAGCGGCGGAAAAAACGGCCCGCAGTCAAAGGACAATGATCTGGGCGCGTGGCTGCTGATCGGCGTGATGTTTCTGGTGGCATGGCCGGTGGGACTGTTCCTGCTGATCAATAAGCTTACCGACAATCCGCAGAAGCTGAAAAAAGCGGCATCGGACGCCAGGGCGCACATCCGCACCAAGACCCATGAGCAGCAGACCGCTGAACAGACGCACCGGCAAAACCAGAAGGCCAGCGCCGTCAGAATGGTCACCCAGACGCCGCGTCCCTCCGTCCGCGGCGCCAAGGCAATGAAGATCATCGGCACCGTGCTGGCGGTGCTGGGCGGCGCGGCGCTGGTGAATGTGATATTGAATGATCTGGGCTTCGCCATTGAGTACGACCAGTGGTGGTACTTCCTGCGGCAGCTGTTCTATCCCACAGGTCTGCTGGCAGGCGGCATTGCGCTGCTGGCCGGCGGCGGTATCATGAACCGCAGGAGACGACGCTATGCCAAGTATCTGGCCTGCGCCGGAACGCGGGACGCTATCCCGCTGGCCCATCTTATGAAGGCCGCCGACGTAGGAGAAAGCAAGGCTGAGCGGGATCTGGAGGCCATGGTGGAGAAGGGCATGTGGGGGCCGGAGGCCTATCTGGACCGGGGCAACGACGTGCTGTTTCGCACACAGGCGGCGGCGAACGAGTTTTTCGCTGCCCGGCGGGGACAGGCGGCAGCTGCGCAGCAGCAGGCGGCGGAGAGCACCGCACAGCCGCAGGCGGAGGGCTATGAGGGAATGCTGCAGGCCATCCGCCGCGCCAATGACCGTATTGACGACCCGGTGCTCAGCGCAAAAATTGCGCGGCTGGAGAGCATTACCGGGCAGATATTCAAGGTGATCCAGGAAGAACCGAAGAAAAAGAACAAGGCAAGCACTTTTCTGAATTACTACCTTCCGACGACTCAGAAGCTGCTGGACAGCTATGCCGACTTTGAGGAGGCAGGCGTCAGCGGCGAGCATCTGGGGCAGGCCAAGGCACGGATCGAGCAGACCATGGACAACATCATTGCCGGGTTTGAACACCAGCTGGATGAGCTGTACCGGGATGCCGCCATGGATATTGACAGCGACATCCGGGTGATGGAAACCATGCTGAAGCGGGATACCGCATCGGCAGCGGCGGATTTCGGACTGGATGGCGGCACGGCCGTGCAGATGCCCGATACGGAGGTTGAGTAAGACGGTTTCGGCGCGAGCAGAACCGGGAAGGAGAACACAAAATGGCAAAGAAAACAGGCCGCAGAGAACCGGGCGCGGTAAGACTGCGGCAGGAGCTGAAATACCCGTGGCTGGTGCCGGTGATGGGGCTGCTCTACTTCGTGGTGACGTGCATGATGCTGCACGGACAGAACAAGGTGGTGACGCTGCTGCTGATGGCGGCGGCCTTGATCGCCGTGGCGCTGTACAGCGGAAAGCTGGGCGGACGCATGACCTGGCCGGCGCTGATGCTGGCACTGTATGTGTGTATGGACGGGGTCTCCACCCTTTATGCGCCATCGGGCAAGTTTGCCCTGTATGAATTTCTGAAGGTGATAGGCGCGGCGTGTATGGCGCTGCTGCTGACGGTGTGTGAACCGGAGCGGGAAGGGGCTACAGGCCGCTGCGCCGCCACGGTGCTGGAAGTTTCCGCTGCGCTGGCCGCTTTTTTCAGCATTGACATGGTGTCTACCCGGATATTCTATCGGGGACTGTATGCCCTCATCAATGGGTTGGGCGTTCCCTTCGGCGGGTTTGACGCATGGCAGGAGCAGCGGCTGCGGACGATTTTCGAAAATCCCAATATTTTTGGCGGCTGCGCCGGTGTGGGCATTTTGCTGTCCCTCGGTCTGGCGGCCAGCGCGTCAAAGCGGAAAGAGCGGTGCTTGCATCTGGTGTGCCTGCTGTTTAGCTGCACTGCGTTTCTGCTGGCGATGAGCCGCGGCGCCATTGCCGCCATCGCGGTGGCGTTTTTGCTGTTTTTGCTGATGGAACGGGGCAGCCGGAGAGCGGTGTCCTTTATGCTGATGGTCGAGACGCTGGTGCTGACGCTGGCGGCCTCGCTGGCAGCGCTGACAGCCTACGGTGTGGGCAACGCGGCGGCAGATAGCGCCAAGGGGACGGTTATACCGCTGCTGGCGCTGATCGTATGCGCCGGCGCGCTGTGCGCGCTGGATCTGTACGCAGGCCGTTCGCTGGCGGAAAAAATGGCGCGGCATATGAAAAAAGTGAATCTGGGGCTGCTGGGTGTGCTGGCGCTGCTGATAGCGCTGCTCGCCGTTGCTGTGAGCTGGACCGGCCCCATCAGCATGAAAGCGGGCCAGAGCATTACACGCGGCGCCTATCTGGGCGAGGGCTCCTATACGCTGCATGTGGAGGCGGATGGGCCGGTGGAGGTTACGGTGCAGACTCAGACCCGTGAAGATGCCGTGATGAACACCAAGCAGACCGCCTATACCGGCGCGGCGGACGGCGCAGCCTTTATCGCCCCCGAGGGGACGCAGGCGGTGAGCTTTATCATCCGCTGTGAGGCGGATGTACACATTACCGCCGTTCGCTATTCCGGCGCCGAAGAGGGCGCTTTGAAGCTGAACTACCGGCTGCTGCCGGAGGCGATTGCCGGACGGATCCAGAACCTGCGTACCGAGGGGAATGTGATCCAGCGGCTGGTATACTGCGCCGATGGGCTGAAGCTGTATCGCCGCAGTCCCATTGTGGGAGTGGGCATGGGTGCATTTGAAAACGGCCTGTACAGCGTGCAGACCTATCACTATCAGGCAAAGCAGGTACACAACCACTATGTACAGTCTCTGCTGGAGACCGGTGTGATCGGACTTGCCCTGTGGCTGGGGCTGCTGGCGGCCAATATTGCGGCTGTGGTGCGGCTGTGGCGCAAGGGCAAGGAAGAGCCGCAGCCCATGGCGGCGGCGTTGGGCGCGCTGCTGGCGTTTATGATGATCCACGCCGCAGTGGAGGTGGATTTTTCCAATGGCTACTTTTTGTGCTTCGGCTACGGCGCCTTTGCGGTTATCAACCTGACCTGCGGCGGCCTGACGCCCCTGCCGTTGGGCGGCGAGAAATGCCGCAAATGGATGGTGCGGGGCGAGGGCGCTGCCATTCTGGCCTTTACCGTGCTGCTGAGTATGAATCTGATAGCGCAGGGGCTGGCGCAGCAGCGTACCTATGACAAGCTGGCACAGGCGGCGGATCTGGACCCCTATGAATGGGCGGATTATAAGCTGAGCTATGTGTACAGTGCGGCTGACAATGCAGAGCGGACAGAGGAAATGACCGCCCGCATGGAAAAATATATGGCCGATCTGGAGGCGCTGCGCTCTAATTCGGTGCCCCAATATCTGGCGGAGGCTTACTTCAAGCTGGGCAATGTGAACAAGGGCTTTGCCATGCTGGAAAAATATGTGGACTATACGCCCTCCAATCCGGAGACGTGGGAGGAAAGCTTCCACACCGCCATGGAGTATGATGACGGAAGCGATGCTTTCCATCAGGGCGTTCTGGCGCTGAAAGGACGACTGGATCAGTGGAACCGGGAGAATCTGGGTACCATTACCCTGTCGGAGAGCGTTACGGCGTATCTGGAGGGCGGCACTCAGGAATAACGGAAGGAGGGGCGGAAATGCCTACGGTACTGTATACGGCGTCCACCTTTTCCCACATTGCCAGCTTCCATTTGCCCTATTTACAGCGCTTTCAAGAGCTGGGCTGGCGGGTAGAGGCTGCCTGCGGGGGTAAGCTGCGGCAAATCCCCGGCGCCGATGCGCTCATTGAACTGCCGCTGGCAAAAAAAATGACCGCCCCGGAGAATTTTCAGGCGGCGGCACAGCTGCGCAGGATGCTGGCGCGATATGATCTGGTCATTACCCACACGTCACTGGCGGCATTTTTTACCCGCCTGGCTGCCAAGGGAATGAAAAGACGGCCCAAAATCATCAATGTGGCCCATGGGTATCTTTTTGACGATCAGACTGCCGCTGCCAAAAAGATGATTCTGACACAGGCGGAGCGGCTTGCCGCGCCGCAGACCGATCTGCTGCTGACCATGAATGCGTGGGATACCCGGTGGGCGCTATCCCATCGGGTGGCCGGACAGGTAGCGCAGATCCCCGGCATGGGCGTGGCGCTGGACAAGCTTCAGACGCCGGCGGGAACGCGGCAGGCCATGCGGGAAAAGCTGGGCTTGGCGCAGGAGGATGTGGCGCTGATCTATCCGGCAGAGTTTTCCGGACGGAAAAATCAGGCCATGCTGCTGCGCGCTATGCCGCTGCTGCCGCGGCAGGTGAAGCTGATCCTGCCGGGCACAGGGGCGCTGTTGGAGCAATGCCGTGCCATGGCCGACGCACTTGGCACAGCGGAGCGGGTGATATTCCCGGAGTTTGTGGACAATATTCCGCAGTGGCTGGCGGCGGCGGATATCGCGGTGTCCGCCAGCCGGTCCGAGGGACTGCCGTTCAATGTGATGGAGGCACTGGCGGCAGGGCTTCCAGCGGTGGTCACCGCAGTAAAGGGCCATACCGATCTGGTTAGCGCGGGAGAGAATGGGGCGCTTTTCCCCTATGACGATGCAGCGGCATTTGCTGCGGCGGTGGAGCCGCTGGCAGCCTCGGCGGAGCTGCGGCAGCGCATGGGCGCTGACGGAAAAGAGCGCATGCGGCCTTATGCGCTGGATGCAGTACTGCCGCAGGTGATGGAGAAATATCTGTCTGTAATGGGCGGGGGATATATGAGATGATACGGGAAAATCAACGACTTTTAAACCATCTGAATGTGGTATCTGACGGTGTGCTGGTCTTTCTCGCCATGCTGGGGGCCTACTGGCTGCGATTTGGCCTGTTCAACGGCCAGAAGAACCTTCCATTCGAATACTATCTGTGGCTGGGCACGGCGGCGGCTGCACTGACGCTGGTTGCCTTTGCCGTGGCAGGACTGTATGCCTCATTCCGCACGGTGCGCTTTCATGTTGAGGCAGGGCGCACCGCTATGCTGGAGCTGCTGGTGGCACTGATTATGATGTCCATGATGTTTGTGCTGCGGCTGGGAGAGACCTCACGCTGGACGGTGGTTATCTTCTACCTGATCGCAACGGCGCTGCTGCTGACAAAGCGGGCGGCGATGCGCATGCTGCTGCGAAGCTGCCGGGCGATGGGCTACAACATGAAGCGGGTGCTGCTGGTGGGCCACGGTGACGGTGCGGAATCCTATTATAAGCGGGTGCTTTCTGACCGGAGACTGGGCTTTGAGGCGGTGGGTTATGTGGCGCAGCGGAAGGATGGACGTGCCATCCCCTATTGCGGCGGGTATGAAGCGCTGGAAGAGATTTTGAGCCGTACCCGGCCTGACGAAGTGGTCGTGGCGCTGTCGGCCGAGGAGATGGAGTGGATGCCCCGGGTGATCCATGCCTGCGAAAAGGACGGCACCAAGCTGTCTGTGGTGCCCTTTTATGCCCGGTACATGCCGTCCAATCCACAGGTGGACAGCGTAAACGGCCTGCCGCTGATCAATCTGCGGCGGATCCCGCTGGACAATCTGGGCAACGCTTTTATCAAGCGCGGCGCGGATATCCTCGCCTCGCTGTTCCTGATCGTGCTGACATCGCCGCTGATGCTTCTGGCTGCCGCGGGGGTGTGGCTCTCCTCTCCCGGCCCGATTATTTTCAAGCAGGAGCGGGTGGGAAAGGATAAAAAGAATTTCTACATGTACAAGTTTCGCTCTATGAAGGTGAACAACCGCGAAAATACGGGCTGGAGCAAAAATGAGGATGACCGCAAAACGTGGTTCGGCTCCCTGATCCGCAAGTGCTCCATTGATGAGCTGCCGCAGTTTTTCAACGTGCTCAAGGGCGATATGAGCCTGGTCGGCCCACGGCCCGAGCTGCCCTTTTTTGTAGAGCAGTTCAAAGAAAAGATCCCCCGCTACATGGTCAAGCATCAGGTACGCCCGGGTATCACCGGCTGGGCGCAGGTGAATGGCCTGCGGGGTGATACATCCATTGAAAAACGCATCGAGTATGACCTGTATTACATCGAAAACTGGACGCCGGCGCTGGACATCCGCATACTGATTATGACGGCGTTTTGCATGTTCAACAAGGAAAAGGTGAAGAAACCGGCCCGAGAGAAAAAGGAGACCGGGCGGCATGTGTCAAAGGGCGCAGGAGAAGAAGCGCAGCGCGATTGACCGCCGCCGCAGAAGGGGCATGAAAACGCCGGAAGAGCGGATGTGAAAACCATATCAGAATGTAGGAGCGCCGCTCCGGCAACAGGCCGGAGCGGCGCTCCTTTTCTCGTGAGGATGGAAGGGCGGCATATTTCGTACCGCGGCGTCATATACATCGGACAGTAACGGCATGGGAGTGGTGCTCTATTCGAGAAAATCTGGAACAGCGAGCCGAAGAGCTGGCTCTTTACCTGATAGAAAACAGAACGACGGTGCGTGCCGCCGCAAAGAAATTCGGCATCAGCAAGTCTACCGTCCATAAGGATATCAGCGAAAGACTGCCGCTGTACAACCGGGCGCTGTGGATTCAGGTGAAGGCGCTGCTGGAGGAAAACAAGGCACAGCGGCACATCCGGGGCGGCCTTGCCACCCGGAGAAAGTACAGGGGCACATAAAAAGAGCGGCCACAAGGCCGCTCTTTTTAGCATATGCAAAATAACCGCTTATTTGTGATAGAGACGCTTGATCTCATATTTCGGTTCACAGCTGACATTTATGCCCAGCCGTTTATAGAGATTCACATCTTCTTCGGAGATGATGACGGAGAAGTGGGCATCACAGCCGTTCAGATGCTTCAGCTGCGTCTGCACCATGGCGGCCAGCGGGTTGGTCAGGCCGGAGATGGCCAGAGCCAGCAGCACCTCGTCGGAGTGAAGGCGGGGGTTGCGATGTCCCAGATACTCCAGCTTCATCTTGCTGATCGGCTCGATGACGGAGGCAGGGATCAGCTCCAGCCTGTGATCGATGCCGGCCAGATGCTTGAGGGCGTTGAGCAGCAGCGCGGCCGAGGCACCCAGCAGAGAGGAGGTTTTCCCGGTGACCACGGCGCCGTTGGGCAGCGTCATGGCGCCTGCCACGGTGCCGGACTCTTCGGCCTTTTTCAGACTGGCTGCCACGGAGGGGCACTGCTCGGGAGAGACGCCTGCCTGCTGCATCAGCAGCTCCAGCTTGCGCACCACGGTCTCGTCACATTTGCCGCGCACAACGTTGCAGGCGGCGGTATAGTAGCGCCGCACGATCTCGTGGCGGCTGGCGGCTTGGCAAACGGCATCGTCCACAATGGCGAAGCCGGCCATGTTTACGCCCATATCCGTAGGGGATTTGTAGGGCGATACGCCCTGAATCTTCTGGAACATGGTGTTGAGGACGGGGAATACCTCTACATCGCGGTTGTAGTTGACGGTGGTCTTGCCATAAGCCTCTAAATGGAAGGGGTCGATCATGTTCACATCGTTCAGGTCAGCCGTGGCGGCCTCGTAGGCCAGATTGACCGGGTGCTTCAGCGGCAGATTCCAGATGGGGAAGGTCTCATATTTGGCGTAACCCGCCTGAATGCCCCGCTTATGCTCGTGGTACAGCTGGCTCAGACAGGTGGCCATTTTGCCGCTGCCGGGGCCGGGCGCGGTGACCACCACCACGCTGCGGCTGGTTTCTATGTACTCGTTGCGGCCCAGACCACTGTCGGACACCACATGGGCCACATCGGAAGGATAGCCGGCAATGGGATAATGCTTATAGCTTTTGATGCCCAGCGCGGCCAGACGCTTGATAAAAGCCTCGGCGTTGGGCTGCCCAGAATATTGGGTGATGACAACGCTGCCCACATAGAAGCCCAGCGAGCGAAATACATCGATCAGCCGCAGCACGTCCTCGTCATAGGAGATACCCAGATCGCCGCGCATTTTGCTTTTTTCAATGTCCCCGGCGCTGATGGCCACCACGATTTCTACCTCGTCCTTCATGGTGCCAAGCATACGGATCTTGCTGTCCGGCTGAAAGCCCGGCAGCACACGGCTGGCGTGGTGATCGTCGAACAGCTTGCCGCCAAACTCCAGATACAGCTTGCCGCCGAACTGTGCGCGGCGCTGACGGATATGCTCTGCCTGCAATGCCAGATATTTTTCATTGTCGAAACCCAGTTTCATCCCCATACTCCCCCATTATTACAATATGAAGGATATTATACCCCATATGGGGGCGGGAAGAAAGCGGTTTTACCAAAATCACAGGGGAGAAAGATGTAGAAATATTCCCGTGAATTTTAGCGAAAGCTACCGTTGCATTTTTTTGTATGGCGCGATACAATAAAAAATACACCACATTTAATAAGGAGGTCGCCTATGGATCCGTATCGCTTCCATGTCATGTGGCGCCGCGTCAATGAAGAGGAATTCCGGGATTTTTTCCAGACGAACGATATTTATGAGGCCAAGGATTTTGCTATGCGCCTGGCCTTTGAGGAGACCAATGTGGTCTATGTGCAGGATGTGCGCCGGGATGAGAGAGTCCGGGATTTCGAAGCGGAGATTTATAAAAATTAACCAGACATAAGCTGCGCCGCCTCTGCCCATACTGAGGGCAGAGGTGATTTTTATGACGAAGAAACCGTTTTCCCATGATGCAACACCGGATGTGCATGCCTTTTCCTCTCCGCCGGAGAATGTGGGGGAGTTGATCAACATGTATGGAACCTATAATATCCAGCGCACTGCCGACACAGAGAATACTTTCCCGCTGGTGACCCACGCGCTCCCGGCCCGGTGGCGCGGCATGCGTCTTGGCAAGCGGGAGCTTGAAGCGCTGGATGAGCAGCGGCATGAATAAAAGTGATGACGGCGCACGCCTTGCGGGTGCTGCCGGGGGTAGGCGTGATGCTGCAAGAGGCAAAGGGAAAAAGCGCCGGATTTGTGAATTTGCGAGAAATAGCGGTTGACTCTTGACGAATGGCAAAAAATAACATAGAATGAGCTTACTCAAATGAGGAGGTGGCTTCAATGCTGGTTCGCTGCACGGCTTGCGCACATGCGCCCGTGGTTCAGTGCGCCCATCAGCCTTCCTCCACCGCTTCCGCGGACTTTCTGTGCAGTGCGTCTTTTTGCGCACTGCACTTTTTTTGCGCACTGCACTTTTTTTGCGCCTTTTTTTATTACCGCGGAGCAATACCTCGGGGAGCCTGTGTTTGATGCGGCGCGCAATGCGCGATAGGGTGTTTCAAACGGCCTTTCCCTGAGGGGAGGGCCGATTTTTTATAGAGGGAAAGGTTTAAGACAATGCGTGAACTGGATCAGATCAGAGCGAAGATCAACGATATTGACAGGGAGATGGCCGCTTTGTTTCAGCAGCGGATGGAGCTGAGCGCACAGGTGGCCGCCTTTAAAAAGGAGAGGGGACTGTCCATAAGGGATAGCGAGCGGGAACGGGAGCTGATTGACCGCAACCGCAGCTATATTGCCGATGAGACGGTGTGCTCTTACTATGTGCAGTTTATGCGCAGCGTGATTGACCTTTCCTGCGCCTATCAGGGCCGCCTGATGGAGGGCATGCAGGTGGCCTATTGCGGCGCTGAGGGGGCCTATGCCTATATTGCCGCCCGACGCATGTTCCCGGATGCCAAGCTGATCTCCTATCCGGATTTTACGGCGGCCTACCGCGCCGTGGAAAACGGCGAGATGGACAGCGTGGTGCTGCCACTGGAAAACAGCTATGCCGGTGAGGTGGGGACGGTGATGGATCTGCTGTTCTCCGGCGAGCTGTTCATCAATCAGGTGATGGATATGGATGTATCGCACAGCCTGCTGGGCGTGGAAAGCGCCACGGCGGCCACGATCAAAACAGTGCTCAGCCATCCGCAGGCCCTGCACCAGTGCGACGACTATATCCGCTGCCGCGGTCTGGACACGGAATCCTGCTCCAACACGGCGCTGGCAGCCCGCCATGTGCGTCAGGCCAATGACCCGTCTCTGGGCGCGATCGCCTCGGAAGCGGCGGCGGCTATCTTTGGCTTGCAGGTGCTGGATCGGGACATCAACACGGCCAAAAATAATACCACCCGCTTTGCGGCCCTGTCCCGCGCACAGAACCGACCGGACGGCACCCGCAAGAGAGCGGATGAGAACTTTGTGCTGGTGTTCACCGTGCAGAACGATGCTGGCTCGCTGGCACAGACACTGAATATCATTGGCGCCCACGGCTACAACATGCGCACCCTGCGCAGCCGGCCTATGAAGGATCTCTCCTGGCAATATTTCTTCTATGTGGAGGCAGAGGGCAGCATCAATACCACCAATGGCCGGGAGATGATGCAGGAGCTGTCGGCTACCTGCGCCAAGCTGCGGCTGGTGGGGTCCTACTATGCCAACAATGTGTGATAAAGGAGTCGGCACATGGTTATTCCGGTTTTACTGAAAGATAAGCCATATAACATCCATATCGAACAGGGCGGATTGCACCGGGCGGGGGCCTGCTTGAAGCTGGACCGGCGCGTGCTGGTGGTGACGGATGACGGTGTGCCCACCGCCTATGCCGCTGCGGTGGCAGACGCCTGCAAGCGGGCGCAGGTGGTAACGCTGCCGGCTGGGGAGAAGAGCAAAAGCTTTGCGGGCTATCAGCAGCTGCTACGGGCCATGCTGGAAACGGACATGGGCCGGGGCGACTGCGTGGTGGCTGTGGGCGGCGGCATGGTAGGGGATCTGGCGGGCTTTGCCGCCGCCACCTACATGCGGGGCATTGCCTTTTACAATGTGCCCACCACGCTGCTCTCACAGGTGGATTCCTCCATCGGCGGCAAGACCGCCATCGATATGGACGGGGTAAAAAATGTTGTGGGCGCGTTTCACCAGCCGGAGGCGGTGCTGATCGATCCGGATGTACTGACGACGCTGCCGCAGCGGCAGATCAGCGCAGGACTGGCCGAGAGTGTGAAAATGGCCATGACCTGTGACGCGGCGCTGCTGTCATTTCTGGAGCGCTGCGATGATCTGACGGCGGCGCTGCCGGAGATCATCGCCCGGTCACTGGCCATCAAAAAGAAGATCGTGGAGGAAGATCCTCAGGAAAAGGGACTGCGGCGGGTGCTGAATTTTGGCCACACCGTGGGCCATGCCATCGAAAGCAGCTATGGCGGCACCTTGCTCCACGGCGAGTGTGTGGCGCTGGGAATGCTGCCCATGTGCGCGCCGGCACTGCGGCCCCGGCTGGTGCGGCTGCTGGAGCGGTGCGGGCTTTCCACAGAGGTGAAAGCTGCGCCGGAGACGCTGCTGCCATGGCTCCGCCACGACAAGAAAAGCCAGTCCGGCGGCGTTACCGTGGTGCGGGTGGAGGAAGCCGGTACATTTCGGTTTGAAACCATGACGCCGGAGGAAATTCTGCACTGCATGGAGGGGGTACTGCTATGAAAAATATATTTGGCCAGTCAGTGACGCTGACGCTGTTTGGGGAAAGCCATGGCGCCGCCATCGGCGCAGTGCTGGACGGCCTTGCGCCGGGACTGACGGTGGACGAGCGCTTTATCCGCCGCCAGCTGGCCCGCCGCCGCCCTGCCACCGCCATGGACACAGCCCGGCGGGAACCGGATCACTATCAGATTCTCAGCGGCGTATTTCAGGGACGGACCACGGGAACGCCGCTGGCCATTGTGATTCCCAATGAGAATACCCGCAGCAGCGACTATACCTATGGGCTGGCCCGGCCCTCCCATGCCGACTACGCGGCCTATTGCAAGTATCACGGCTGCGAGGATTGGCGGGGCGGCGGACACTTTTCCGGCCGCGTGAGCGCGGCGTTGGTGGCGGCGGGAGGCGTGCTGCTGCCGGCACTTGCGGCGGCGGGCATCACCGTCGGCACCCATATCCTACGGTGCGGCGCGGCATGGGACAGGCCCTTTGACGACACGGCACAGGATATTGCCGCGCTGCAAAATGCGGAGTTTCCCGTGCTGGACAGTGGGGCGGGGGAGAAAATGAGACAGGAGATCCTGCGCGCTAAGGAGCAGGGCGACAGCGTGGGCGGCATTACACAGACGGCAGTCTGCGGCCTGAGCGCCGGTGTGGGCGAGCCATGGTTTGACAGCGTGGAGAGTATGATCAGCCACGCGGTATTTTCCATCGGCGGGATCAAAGGCATCGAGTTTGGCAGCGGATTTTCCGCTGCGGGAGCGTATGGCTCTGCATTTAACGATCCCCTCCGCATGGAGGGAGAGCGGGTGGTGACAGCCACCAACCATAATGGCGGCGTCAACGGCGGCATCACCAACGGTATGCCGGTGGTGTTTCAGTGTATGGTGAAGCCGACGCCCTCCATTGCGCGGACGCAGCAGACGGTGGACTTTCTGCGGGGAGAGAATGCGGAGCTGGCCATCCGCGGCCGGCATGATCCGGCCATCATCCGCCGGGTATGCCCGGTGCTGGACAGCGTCACGGCGCTGGCGGTGTGCGACTTGCTGGCCCAGCGTTACGGCACCGACTATCTGGCAAAGGAGGCGCAGACATGATATGCGGACTGATCGGACGAAAGCTGGGCCACAGCTATTCGCCCCAGATCCATAGAGCGCTGGCGGATTACGACTACCGGCTGTGGGAGCTGGAGATGGAGGAGGTGGAACCCTTTCTTCGCCGCCGCCAGTTTGCCGGTATTAATGTGACGATCCCCTATAAACAGCTGGTGATGCCCTTTTTGGACGAAATCTCCCAACGGGCACGCGCCATCGGCGCGGTGAATACCATTGTGAACCGGGACGGCAGACTATACGGCGAGAACACGGACTTTGACGGGATGGCGGCGCTGATCCGCCGTATCGGCATAGATATGACGGGGAAAAAGGTGTTGATTCTGGGTACCGGCGGGACCTCCAGAACGGCTGGCGCCGTGGCGCGGAGCATGGGCGCGGCGGAGATCCACTGGGTTTCCCGCAGCGGACAGAATGGCGCGCTGACGTATGAGCAGGCGGCTGCCTGCTGCAAGGATGCGCAGGTGATCATCAACACCACTCCCTGCGGCATGTACCCGGCGGTGGGGGACTGCCCGGTGGATGTATCGGACTATCCGGCCCTTGTGGGGGTGGTGGATGCGGTTTATAATCCGCTGCGCTCCAATTTGGTTTTGCAGGCGCGGCGGCGGGGAATCCCCGCAGAGGGCGGCCTTTACATGCTGGCGGCGCAGGCGGCCTGTGCCAGCGCGCTGTTTCGCGGCTGCGAGGCCGCGCCGCAGGAGAGCGATACCGCCTTTCGGACGGTGCGGCGGCAGATGGAGAATCTGGTGCTCATCGGTATGCCCTCCTGCGGAAAGACCACCGTGGGACGGCGTCTGGCGGCGCTGACAGGCAAGCGGTTTGTGGACAGCGATGCGCAGGTGATCGAGAAAACCGGCATGCGCATTGGAGATTACTTTGCCGCATACGGCCAGGCCGCCTTCCGCGACCGGGAGCAGGAGGCTGTTGCGGCCCTTGCCGCTGTGGGCGGACAGGTGATCGCCACCGGCGGCGGTGTCATTTTGCGGGAGGAAAACCTGACGGCGCTGCGGCGCAACGGCGTGCTGGTGTTTCTGGATCGCTCGCCGGAGAAGCTGCTGGCAACGCCGGACCGTCCGCTCAGCGCCGACAGGGAGGCGCTGCGCCGCCGGTATGAGGAGCGCTACGGCCGTTACTGCGCCGCCGCCGACCTGCACATTGACGGCGACGGCTCCGTGGAGGAAACGGCCCGGTTGATAGAAAAGGAGTGGCTGCAATGAAGATTCTTGTACTGAACGGCCCAAATCTGAATATGCTGGGCATCCGCGAGCCGGCGATTTACGGCAGCGGTACCTATGAGGAACTGAAAGAACTGGTCAGTGCCCATGGTGCGCGGCGGAATGTAACGGTGAGTTTTTACCAGTCCAACCATGAGGGCGCGCTGGTGGATGAGATTCAGCGGGCGTATTTCGAGGGGGTGGACGGCATTGTGTTCAACCCGGGCGCCTATACCCACACCAGCGTGGCGCTGCTGGACGCACTGAAAACAGTGGGCATCCCGACGGTGGAGGTGCATATTTCCGATGTTTCCCTGCGGGAGGAGTTCCGGCAGGTCAGCTATATCCGCGCTGCCTGCGTGGCCACGATTATGGGCAAGGGCTTTGCCGGCTATATAGAAGCGATGGATATCCTGATAGAGGAGGTGGCCCGGTGAAAGCAATCATTACCCCCGGTGCGGCACGCGGCGTGATCGCCGCGCCGCCGTCGAAAAGCTGCGGCCACCGTATGCTGCTGTGTGCTGCGCTGGCAAAGGGTGAGAGTCATATCCGGGGGATATCCGGAAGCCAGGACATGGAGGCTACGATGGATTGCATCCGGGCCATGGGCGGCACATGCCGGCGTGAGGGGGATGCCGTTACTGTTGAGGGTACCGGCGGACGCGCCGCGCCGCAGGCAGACTATCCCTGCCGGGAGAGCGGCAGTACGCTGCGGTTTTGCATTCCGCCTGCACTGGTGCCGGGCGGCCATGCCGTCTTTACCGGGACGGCGCGGCTGATGGAGCGCGGTATAGGCGTTTATGAGACGATCCTGCCGCCCAAGGGGATCGCCATAGAAAAAACGCCGTCGGCCATTTCCCTGCGGGGAAGCCTTACGGCGGGCGGCTATACTTTGCGGGGCGACATCAGCAGCCAGTTCGTGTCCGGATTGCTGCTGGCGCTGCCTCTGCTGGAGGGCGACAGCACGGTGCGCGTTCTGCCGCCGGTGGAGAGCCGCCCCTACATTGATATTACCCGGGATGTGATGGCCGCTTTTGGCGTTTTCGTGGAGGAAGAGCAGGAAAATTGCTTCCATGTTCCGGGCGGGCAGCAGTATTATAGCCGCCGCGCCGCCGTGGAGGGCGACTGGTCCAATGCCGCCTTCTTGCTGGCGCTGGGCGATGGGGTAGAAGTTACCGGGCTGCGCGGCGACAGCTTGCAGGGAGATCGGGTATGCCGGGAGATGCTGGAGCGGCTGCGCCGTGAGGACGCGGTGCTGGATTTGTCCCGGTGTCCCGATCTGGGGCCAGTTCTGTTCGCTGCCGCGGCCCGCAGCCACGGCGCGGTATTTACCGGTACCCGCCGCTTGCGCATCAAAGAGAGCGACCGGGTGGCCGCCATGGCGCAGGAGCTTGCCAAGTTTGGCGCTGGCGTGCAGGCAGAGGAAAACCGTGTCACGGTGCTGCCCGGCGGAATTACGGCTCCTGTGGAGGAGCTGGAGGGACACAACGACCACCGCATTGTGATGGCGCTGTCGGTGCTGGCAGCCTCGGTAGGGGGCACGATCAACGGCGCGGAAGCGGTAAACAAGAGCTATCCTGCTTTTTTTGACGCCCTGCGGACGCTGGGCCTGACAATAGAGATCCGGCCCTGACGGTGTAGGATATATCGGTACAGGGCGACGGCAGAAAGGAATCAACACCCATGAATATGGAATTCAAGCGCAAGCTGCCCACGCCTCAGACCATCAAGGATATGTATCCTGTGTCTGAGAGGCTGGCTGCGCAAAAAGAGGAAAATGACCGCCAGATCCGGGCGGTGCTGACCGGTGAAGATGCGCGATTGCTGCTGCTCATCGGCCCTTGCTCCGCCGACCGTGAGGACGCGGTGCTGGACTATGTGGGGCGGCTGCGGAAATTGCAGGAGCAGGTGGAGGACAAAATTCTGCTGGTGCCCCGCGTTTACAGCAACAAACCCCGTACCACCGGCGACGGGTACAAGGGGATGCTGCACCAACCGGACCCCAACGGGCGCCCTGATTTGCTCAAGGGTCTGATCGCCACACGCAAGCTGCATATGAAGGTATTGGAACAGACGGGATTTTCCAGCGCCGACGAGCTGCTGTATCCGGAGAATTACCTCTATTTGTCGGATATCCTGTCCTATGTGGCCATCGGCGCACGGTCAGTAGAGGATCAGCAGCATCGGCTGATTGCCAGCGGCCTTGACGTACCGGTGGGCATGAAGAATCCCACCAGCGGCGACCTGACGGTGATGATGAACTCCATTATGGCCGCCCAGCATGCCCATACGTTCCTTTTCTCCCAGTGGGAGGTACACAGCAAGGGAAATTTACTGGCCCATGCGATTCTGCGGGGCTCGGTGAACAAGTACGGCCGCTCGCTGCCCAATTACCACTATGAGGATTTGAGCCAGTTATGCGAGCTGTATGCCAAAAGCGGACTGGCGAATCCGGGCGTGATCATTGATACCAATCACTCCAACTCGGGAAAGAAATGGGATCAGCAGGCTCGTATTGCCAAGGAGGTGCTGCACAGCGCCCGCCACAGCGGCGATATTCGCCGGATGGTGAAGGGGTTGATGGTCGAGTCCTATCTGGCCGACGGCAGTCAAAAGCCGGAAGAAGGCGTATACGGCCTGTCCATTACGGATCCCTGCCTCGGCTGGAAAAAAACAGAACAACTGGTTTATGATCTGGCGCAGCTGCGCTGAGTGCCTGTTTTAAAAGCGCCTGCTGCTTCTTAAGCCGCAGGCGTTTCCATGTCGAGACTTGACAAACTATAGGATTTACGGTAGTGTTTTATGTAGGATAAGACGCAGTGCCGCCGCCGGTGCGGCCGGGCACGGCTTTGAAGAGGTTTTTGCGGAGACGGGCATGCCGGCCCGGAGGGTACTTGTATGAAAATAGAACAGTTGGAGCAGGCGGTTAAGATCTCCGAGCTGAATTCCATCAGCCTTGCGGCGGAGGAGCTGTTTATTTCACAGCCGAACTTGTCTCTTTCGGTCAGAAAGCTGGAGCAGGAGCTGGGCTATCCCATTTTCCTGCGTACCAACAAGGGCGTGAATACGACCCCGTTGGGACAAAATTTTATCGATTCGGCCAAGATCATTTTGATGCAGTTTCATGAGCTGCAAAAGCTGGGCGCCAATTTGGCCATGAAGGACCAGCGCTCCTTCTCGGTTGCCCATATGCATTACCGCTACGTGAACCATGCCATTGCCCAGCTATTTGCCAGCAGGGGAAATTTGCGTCTGGAGGTACGGGAGGGACTGCGCAACACGGTTATTGATCTGGTGGAGCGCCGGGTTTGTGAACTGGGTCTGATCGGCATGTACAGCCATTATCACAAAATGACGCTGCGCCGCCTGGAAATCAGGGGGCTGCAGTATTTCCGGCTGTGCTCCAGTCCCGTATCGGTGATCGTGGGGCCGGGCAGCCCGCTGTATACGGCGCCTGCCGCCCAGACAGAGATTGCCCTGTCGGAGATCCGTGAGTATCCTATCGCCATTTACGACGAGTCCGAGTCCGAGCCGTATACCTCCATTCTGGAGGCACTGGGACTGGATAAGCAGATCCGCCGCATTGTGGTGACGGAGCGGGCCACGCTGGGCGACATTCTGGACAAGACGGACGCGGTGTCAATCACCACCACAAATCGGATTGCCTATCAGAACACGGATTACTATCCCACGATGCGGCACTTTCAGCTGAAAGGCTGCCCGATTACCGGCGAGATCGGCTGGATCAAGCGGGTGGATGCGCCGCTGTCGGATGTATCGTTGGAGTTTTTGCAGATTCTCTCATCCTACTTCACGGTGGTAAATGGAGAGCTGCCGCTGTAAACGCCATGAATAAACAAAGAGGAAGGTGTCGGCCATTTGGCCGGCGCCTTCCTCTTTTAGGGGGGTAAATCATGTTAAACCAGCAGCAAGGGGCCGCTCAGACCTTCCATTCGACGTACAGTTCGTGCGCGGCGTTGGGATTGGCGGCGGACTTTGCGGCAGCGGCAGGGGC